>NZ_QTPQ01000024.1:0-130867 GCF_003853425.1 Burkholderia sp. Bp9140 | reverse complement strand
TCTTTTCTTCTTCATCGGCATATCCATGGCCTTTACACCTCATGATATGCCTCGCCCACGAAATCACGGATAGGTCCTGCTGTCCGCAAGCATTCTTGAACCCGACGACGGCGTACTGGATGCACCGCTGATCGCCATTGGCGGCACCTCCGATCCGACGGTGCCACTCGACGAGCTTGGCGCGTGGCGCCGGCTTACCTGCGGGAAATATACGCAGTTGGCGCTGCCCGGCGGGCACTTCTTCATGAACGAGAACATCGACGCCTTCATGAGCATCCTTCGCGGCATCGTGGGGGCGGAACGTGAGCCCCTCTCTAGATTCTGATGCATGGACAGCGCTGCCTGGTATCCTCCTCTTGCGGATGCGCGGAAAGACCATCCGCAGCGAGACAATATCGTGGGGTTGAAATGAGCTTTCCAGCTTCATTGCTCGAAATGGCGGGCGGAGCGGCACTGATTCTCGTGATTCCAGGGCCGACCAATACTTTGCTGTTTGTTTCCGGGCTACGTGTCAGACTGCGGACAACCCTGCCACTTGTTGCTGCCGAAGCATTCGGATATATCACAGCGATTTCGTTGTTCGGCTTCTTGCTGGTTTCCGCGTTCGGCCGATTTGCGTGGTTGCATGCTGTCATCAAGGGGGGCTGTGCGGTGTACGTCGGTTACCTTGCTCTGAAAATGTGGTCGCAAAGTCATCTAACGAAGGAACGCGTCGATCGCATCGTCAGCACCAGGGACATGTTGGTGGCAACTTTGACAAACCCGAAAGGGTTGCTGTTCGCTAGCACTATTTTCCCGGCCGAATCATTTCGGACCGTAAAGCATTTTTCTGTGGCGATGATCTGCTTTTTGGCGATCCTGGTTCCCATCGGCATCGGGTGGGCAAGCCTCGGCAGCGCGTGCAATCAGAGCGACAGTCTGATAGAGCAAACGCCGAGACTGCTGCGCGTTGCCTCGTTCGTACTCGTGTTCCTGTCGGGCTCGTTGGTGTATTCGGTGGTCAAGGCATACACGTTGAACCTGGTTTGAGTCGAATGGAAACTCTGTCCCGCTTCAAGGTTGGATCGGGTGCTGGCTCGCAAGGATGCCGCGTATCGCCAGCCATTTGGCCGGCGGCAGGCCGAACGCTTTGCTGAACTGTCGAGTCATGTGGCTTTGATCGTAGAACCCAGCGTAGATGGAGGCTTCCACTAGCGAATCTCCGAGTAGGAGACGGTTCTTCACGATATCGAGACGACGCATCGTTATATAACGATGCGGGCTGGTGCCGAACAGATCGCGGAAATCGCGGGACAGGCTCCAGCGATCCCGACCAGAGTAGTCGGCCAATTCCTCGAGGGTGATCTGACGTTCCAGCGAATCATGGATGAATTCCATCGCGAGCTTGCCGGCCCGATAATCGGGCGTAACCCTTTTGCTTTTCTGACCGCTGGCGATGCTGAGGGCGACGGTCAGGTCGTACAGTGCATCGTCTTCCTCGAGCGGGGTGAGTCGACTGTCGAGGTTTTGCAGCAGGGCGTCGGTTGCCTTGAATAGCCGGGGGTTCCGTGAGATCCCTTCAGGAATGAACGGCAGCGATTTTCCGCCCAGGACTTGCTGGATCAGAGCGGGGGCGATATAGATCATCCGGTACTGGAACCCGTCGGTGGTCCCGGCATGACCGTCGTGCTCCTCGTCAGGGTGAAGGACCATCGTCCCGTTCGGCAGGCTATGCTGCAAGGTTCCGCGGTAGTGGAAACTCTGCACGCCCGCCAGTGTCCGTCCGATTGCGTACGTATCGTGTCGGTGAGGGGAGTAGGCGTGTCCCGCAAAGTAGGCTTCGATGCGCTCGAGGTTCCCGATTTGCGGCTGGTAGATCCAATCCTTCGAAGAAGAGAAGTGTTCCATCAGATTTCGCCCTATGAAAAACGTTGCTTATGCAGAGGCAAACGGGAGATGGCCCTTTCTCCATTTTCATTCGCCACGGTCGAGTCGAGCACTGGCATCGATTGGATCATTGTGCCATGGTGAGCGTGACGCATCTGCGGATCGACGAGCCGCATCTTCGCTTAACGAAACGCGGTATCCCGCCTTAGGCATGCGTATTCCGCTTCTGCTTCTCCACATGTTTTTGTGAAGAAATGTGAATATCTATATGCAAATCCTCGATTTTCCAATGGCAAGGACTTACGGTCCTGGTCGTCGTTGCGCACCTGGATCGGTGGGCCCTGATCTGGCGCGTTTTTTGGAGCAGGCAGGTGGTGCGTGAGTAAAAATAAGCGTGCAATTGAAATCTGGTGATGATTTTTTGCTAATGCAGGGGTGCGTGTATTTTTGATTTAATGGCGGAATTTATTATCTGTTTGTGAAGATGAGGTGCTTTTTTTGCGTCTTAAAAATGTGGAAATTGTTGGTTTATTGGGAGAATTATTTATTGAGGATAATTGATTTTGATCGGGTATCGACGGTCAGCCTGGCAGAAAGAATATTGGGGCATTGGTTTACGGGAAACATCCGTATTTTTTCCTTTGCCCAAACGAGCGGATGCGGTGGGGCAGGCGACGTTCTTCTTCGCGCAGCCAACTGTGAGCAAAGTCGCATGAGCGGTGGCGTGTGGGTGTCCCCAGGTCGGCAGGAGCCCATGACGGCGTAATGGCGATTGGGCGATTGTCTGCTTCGCGCCGGCGTTCGCACGGACGCAGACCCAGGTCACGTCAGCCATTGCCGTATGTTCACAATTTCTCCTGCAAGGAAGATGGGCCGTGACCGGCGCTCAAGAGATGCTTTTCCTGCGCATGCCGGCGCGAGCACGTTTTCTTTCGACGGCATGTGCACGACTCGGCCCCGTACGCAATCGCGCTTGCATGCGCGCGACGCCGCACTGAGCCCGCACCATCTGGCACGACTGTTTCGCAGCGAGATGGTTCGCGATGCTATCGGCTAGGCTCGACGTGGGCAGTAGAGGGTAACGTCGGCACCACGTTCCACGGCAGGACCGGATGGTCAGCGATGCGCTCGAGCACGTAGGAGAGATGCGCCTCGGGATCGAGGCCATTAAGGCGGATGGCGGGCAGCCCATTCTGCATGTGTTAGCCAACAATGAAAGCGTCCCGTGAGACGCTTCTCACCAAGGCAAATTCGTTGTCCCGCCTGGCCTTACGCAAAAAACTGCAGCGGAATCTTAGTCCTGTTGACCCTCAACGACGCAGAAATTCGTACCGCCGCACTCAAAGAAAATGAAAGCGTCCCTCGGGACGTTTCGTCTGTGGCGAGGTTCTTACCGGGCGGTGACTTGCGCTGCGTGAGGCGAAAATTACACGGCCTGATTGCCCCGCACGAGCCTCGATTTCCCTGGGAATCGATGTCGAGTTCTTGCTCGTCGTTTACGAAAATCGCTTCATCAACGCGTACCGTTTGGATCGGTACCGGAGCTAATGCCAGCGCGCCGCTAACGACGCCCAGCAGGTGTACACGTATCAGCCGCGCGGCACTCTTCCACAGGTGATGCGCGCGATTGCCCTGACGTCGGGGTTTTCCACGCCGGACTTACCGGCAAACTGGAAGATACTCGTCGGCATTGCTGCCCTAGTCGCCGAGGAAATTCTGTGCGGTGACACAGATGATGCCGGTGCAATTGCCGACGCCGAGCATCTCAAAATATCGAATGATGAAGCATCGGCCACTGACCTCGCATCGATGGGCATCACTGACATTGAAGACTGCGACCTGAGTTATGAGGTCGTCGAGGAGGCCGCGCGAATATTGCGCGAAGGCTGGCTGGTCGTGCAGCAAGAGGCCGAGTCCCTGATTGAGTTCGCCACAGGCTAGCGCGGTCGCTACGGTTTGGCTTGGTGTGGGGGCCGCTCTCGGCGCGCCGTGGACAGCACCCAGCGTGGCCCGCGCACCCGCCTAGCGCGGACCGAGTTCAAGGCCTTCATCGAGAACGGTTCGGGCTGTACGCACATCTCTCGTTTCCGCGCCCTGGCTCACTCTGGAGAGAGTTGTCGAAAGAACATCCTCGGCCTCCTGCCGCTCACCCTTCTGGAACAGAAGTCTGGACAAGCTGGTAGCAGCGCGTAACTCGAATGAAAAAGTGCCGTGCTGCGTCGAAAGCGAAATCGCGTCTCGAAACAACGTCTCAGCCTTTTCCAAGGGCTTGCTACTATGCTCGAGATATTGTTCACCTAGCACACGCCAAATCTCTGGCGTAGCCCACCCGGCTCTGCCGGACGTCGCCCGCTCGATAGCCAGTGGAGTAAGAAGTTGTCGGTTCACGGTGGCGAGTGTTTCATGTGCAGTCGGAGCCCAATGGTCAAATGCGCGCCACCATGCTTTGCCTTGCGGCCGTGTTGATCGTTGTCGTCCGAATCCATAGCATTGTGCTTGGTCTCGCCAATTGACGAGCAGATACTCGCTAGAGAGCCCCTCAAGCAGCGACAAATATTTTTCCAACTCTGCATAGTCACCGCGCCAGCAGGCCACAGGACATGCGCCTGACGCGAGAGAGCAACAAACCGATAGGTCATGGCCCAGATTTAGCGCTTCCTCTACGCTTTCTGCCGCAACGGTGACGGCGTCGTCGACGAGCCCAACAAGCCAGAGTATTCGAGACCGAAGAGATGTAAGCGCTATGCGCGCATCATAACGAGTCGGGTCTTGTACTTTCCGCTTGGCTATTCTCGGTCCATGGATTGAAAGTGCGACGTCCGCATGATGCAGCGCACCTTCAACCTTACCCAATTGCGTATCCACCAGGGCTTGCATTCGGTGGTACATAGGTACGTCGCTAGTACGTGTGCGAGACAGCTCGTAAAGATGCCCGCAAAATCGGTTGGCTTCGTCGTATTCACCGGCCATTGTCGTCATCACAATGGTCCCATAGAGCACCTGAACTTGGCGGACTTCATGATGATGATGTATGGCCAGCGCCAACGCTTCGCGAAATGCGTGGGTTGAGACTCCGTGCTTGAGGGATTGTGTCAGGAAATCCGCCTGCGCGAGTGCGAGCAGGAGTCGAAATTCGGACTCGGCATCGGCTTCGCTGCCCCTCTGAATGAACTGCAGTGCATTCAGTACACGTTGACGGTACTCCTCACAAAGGTACAACTGATAGAAGAGTGAACCACTCGACCAAGTGAGTGCCACGCCGAGTGTTTTGTCTGTTGCGCTCGCGAGTGACCAGTCGAGTGCGGCGCGTACATCGTTCAGGATGCGAGGGGCGCCAGCCAGTTCATCCAATGCCGGCTCTGCCGAGGACCATACCGCGGGTTCGGTGAAGAGCGAAAGAATGTACTTGGCGTGCTGCCGCGCCGCGGCTTCATACTCGCCGCATTCTCTAAGCTTTTCGATACCGTATGCTTTCGTGCTATCGAGTAGTCGGAAGGTTGGACGCTGGCTGCCAGGAATTGACGTGAGTAGTGACTTGTCAACGAGATTCGCTATCGACGACACGATTGCGGGTGAGAGCGGCGAGCTGTCGTTCAAGAGGGCGCCAACCTGTGCGAACGAAAAGCTTCCCTTGAAGATGGCTGCGTGTCGCAATATTTTGCGCTCTTGTTCCGTTAGCGTATCGTAGCTCCAATCGATGGTTGACCGTAGCGTCCGATGGCGAGGTAGCGCAGTCCTATGGCCACGCGTGAGCACGTCCAGACGCTTATCCAGCACGCCAAGTAAGCCTTCGGCGCCAAATACGTGAACCTGCGCGGCTGCCAGCTCGATAGCAAGAGGCAGACCATCGAGCGAAGCGCATATATTGCAGATGGTTTCGATGTTGTCTGTGAGGACGGTGAATTCGTTCGACTGGAACGAGGTAGACCGCTCGCAGAACAATCTCACGCTTGAGTAGGATAGAGCGTCCTCAGTGGAGATTCCCTCCGCGTGTTCGGGAACGTCGAGAGGTCTGATTCGGTAGACATATTCGTTTGGAACTCGCAAGGGTTCGCGGCTTGTTGCGAGAACAGTGACGTGCTCACATGACTGTGAAATGGCGAGTACCAATTGAGCAACTGCGTCGATGACATGTTCGCAGCAGTCAAGTAGCAAGAGTCGTTCTGATTTTGCAAGGTAGTCGGTTATCGCATCGGTGGGCGAACGGTTGTCAACCAATAGTTCAAGTGTTGATGCGACTGTACTTGCGACATGGTCGCCATGACTGACCGATGATAGTTCGACTATGCTGGTCGCGACATTGTTCGCTTCGCTGAATGCTCGCACGGCCACGAGCGCAGCAGCCGACTTCCCAATGCCACCGGGGCCGACAATGGAAACGAAGCCTTTTATTGATAATAATCGGCAGATGTCCTCAATCGCAGTGCGCCGGCCGATGAGATTGCTGATGTCGTTGCTTGCCTCGCCGAGTGCTTCTGCCACTGCAGTGTTGCTCGAGGTAGTGTAGGTCACAGGCCCGACAAAGCAGTAACCGCGCCCCGTGATGCTGCGAATGCCATGCGAGCTTGCCGAATCTTCTGATAGAAGTTTTCGTAGCGCCGTAATCTGGACGCGTAAATTGACGTCACCGACCACCGAGCCAGGCCACACCTTCTCTTGAAATTCCTTTTGGGACACAACTTCGCCGGGACGGTGCACGAGCAGTGACAGAATATCGAATGCGCGGCTGCCAATTTCCGCGACTTCGTCTCCGCGTTCCAGGCGACGTTCGTCCGGGTAGAGGCGGAAACTGCCAAAAGCGATGCATGTACGCGGGGCCGGTGTCATTTGATGCTCACAGGAATTGTGTCGATTCACCAAAGTTGGCGAGGGTCAAGCCGGCAGGCGTCTCGTTCTGACTGGCGTGGTTCCGGAGGCACCCAGGCAATAAAGAAGCTCAGCTGATGCGGACGCACGGCAATCAAAGTGTGTAATTCCCTCTCTGACTGGATGTTAATACTATCGGCTACTCCTTGGGCCCCTCTACAGAGCTAGCGATGCCTCTCGACATGTGGCGGCGACAGGGCGACGTCAGTAAGCGGCTAGCCAACCCGTCTTGAGTTTGACCGAGGCGCTTGGGAGTATCGTGTCCACCTAACGAATAAGCGGACACGTGAACACTATCGAATCGGAAGCAGGCCAAACCCGAGTGCACACGCACTCAGATTACTTCAGATATCGAACCAAACCCTGAAAACGACTGAGCAGACCTGAAATCGTGGAAAAAGTGTCCGAGACGCGGCCGGACGGGTCTACCATGCGAGGCAGCAATGCTGCGAGCAGTGACTGTCGCGGGTGGTTTCAAGTTGTCCGAATGCATGTCAGGTATGGCACGTGCCACTTCGATATGCAGACGATGACGCAGGCCATGAGACAACCGCGTGGATGGCCTAAGAATTCAAGCGCTGCCTCTTCCGTCGGGCTGAATCCTTGAAGATGAGTCGGGCATGAGACGAGAACATGCAGCAGGACCAGCCATGCATGTGACGGAATCGTCAGCGGTTCCCGTTTCGATGGATATGCCCGTTGTATGGGTGAATATCTCGCGGGGCTCGGTTGATTGTTGCTGAATTCGGACATGTGAGTTTGTCCAGGCAACGTTGATTTATGTGTAATTGCACACTATCTTTCACCCATGGAATGCAGCCAGTGAAGTTTCGTTGTGTTTTTCGTGACCGAACCATTCGAATTTGTATTGATAGGAGTACCACCATGTCAGATAACAACAGCGGTCGTCATCCGTTCCTTGATGACCTTACCGAAGACGCCGTCCTTTCGAGCACATTGTTGCGCCAGCCAGTTTCTGGCCGTGAGCGTATCAAAAGTGTCATCGCAGCCGTTGGCGCGTTGTATCAAACCCAGACGCCAACGTTCCTGGGCATCGTTGAAAACCGAACCTTGCTGCAGTACGACGCGGTTCTGGTCGATGGAGTTGCCATCCGCGGCATTGCGGTCATCCAGCGCGATGAAGGTGGCAACGTGCCGCGCGTCAGTGTGACGTTCGAGCCGCTCGATGCAGCCATGCATCTTTCGCAACAGCTGGATTCGGCCTTGCGAGAGGAGATTGGTGATGGATTTTTCTTGTCCGTAAAAACGTGAATTCAAGCGTAACGGCTTGGTCGCCAGACGTGTACTTGGTTATTTGTCAACAGGAGAGTCAGCTATGAGTATCAAAGGTGCAGTTGTTTTTGTGACCGGTGCAAGCCGTGGTCTTGGACTTGCATTTGTGCGAGAGGCAGTGGCTCGAGGTGCCGCGAAGGTATACGCAGGTGTGCGCAATCCGGAGAGCTTCAGCGAACCCGGCGTTACCCCGGTCAAGCTTGATGTAACGGATTCTCGTTCGGTTGCCGATGCAGCAAAGATTGCGGCGGACACCACTGTGCTGGTCAACAACGCTGGAATCGCTGAAGTCACGACCGCTCCGTTTTCCGACGATGTTGCGGAACAGGCTCGTCGCTTTTTCGACACAAACTACTACGGTGTGATGCGCGTGACCGCTGCGTTCCAGCCATCGCTGCCGAGAGATGGCACGGGCGCGATCATCAACGTGCTGTCGGATGCCACATGGAGAGTCGTCCCGTTTCTCGCACCTTATGCAGCGTCGAAGGCCGCGGCCTGGAGCTATACGAACAATATCCGTGCGGTGCTGGCTGAAGAGCGTATTCAGGTGTTGGGGCTTCACGTTGGCGTGATGGATACGGACCTCACGAGAGGCTTCGATGTGCCGAAGAGCGACCCTGCGGATGTGGTCCGTCAAACGTACGATGCGCTGGAAGCGGGCGAGAGTGAGATTCTGGCTGATGAGCAAACGCGCGCTTTGAAGCAGACACTGTCCTTGAAGAATTCAGCGTACATTGACCCAACGGTTGCGTAAGCTCCGGTTGCGTTCTGCTACCATGACATGCCCGAATGGTACGAGCACGTGATGAAGAAGCTGGGTAGAACGTCAACATCAGTGGACCTCGATAGTCCTGACGTCTGTTATGCGTTAGCCGGGCGGCGGAGTGCTCGCTTCGTGACGCGCATTTATGAAAGTTATCTTGAACCTGCTGGTATTACGTCGTCGGAGTTCTCGATTTTGTCGCTGCTCGAATTCAGGCCGGGAATCACTGTCGCGGCGCTGGCGCGAAATATGGAGATGGAGCGAACGACACTCGTTCGCGTGCTGAAGCCCATGCGCGAGGCGGGCTATGTTTGTGATGGAGAGGAGAAGCTTGGCCGTGCGGTTACGCTGGTTGTATCGAAGGCGGGCTTGAGGAAGCTAGCCCAAGCGAAGCCGTATTGGGAAGCGGCCCAAAAGGCCTTTGAGGAAAGAGTTGGGAAAGCCGAAGCGGCTCTGTTCCGGGAAATGGCATTGGCGGCGGTTGCTCATCGAGAGTGACCCGCACAAGTCCGCACCATTGCTTCTCTGTCCGCCCCTCGATGTGAGCTATCGCTGATATTGAGGGGCGGGTTCTTTTATGGCTGCGTGAAGTGGTCCTTCCGTCAGAGGAGGGCCCGGTTGGCCACATACAGCACCATGCAACCGTTTCTTGTGGTCGAAGTCTTCCCGTCGTATGACCCGAAGACAGCTATCGAGTCTCTGTCTTGGCGCGTCGTGAGTCTGGAAGGATGGAGCCAGGCTCCATCCTTCCAGGCACTATCGCGCTGCCGGTCTTCAGCTGTCAAAAGGCGCATTCTCGATGAGGTCGCAAACATTCGGACAATCGAAGCCGTGGATGTGCCGACGCCCGATATCTGCAAGCCCGGTCCCAACTGCAGTATGAGGCTTCTTGCGTACAACCTCGGCAAGTGCTTGCATGAATGCGGACTTCATGCCCTCGCGGGGATATATCGAGAGAACGTCATCGACGAATGCCGGTGTAACCTCATCAAAGTTCAAGCCAAGAACGTCGACATGAGCGCCGAGAAAGACGAGCGCAATTTCTGCTTGCTTGCGGTCGGCAATGCCTGCACTGGAGTGCAGAGCGATTCCGTCCCAGACCAACTGAGCCTTCGTTTCGGCATAGCCGTTCGCGATGAGGAATCTACTGGCAGCATCAGCACCGTCGACTTCGAAGCGTTGGTCAGCACTGAATTCTTCGGCCAACCCCAAGTCGTGCAATAGCGTTGCGAGATAGACAAGTTCGCGGTCGTACTTGAGCCCACGCTTCGTACCGAGAAATTCTGCGAACCACCAAGTGCGATGGACGTGATTCAGAATCGGCTTTGAATGAACTCGCTCGACGAGAGAGGTCGCGCTGCGCGTCAATGCCGAGTCCGGAGCGACTATCCCTCCGATGGTGACAGGTGCGGTCAATTTATCCTCCATATGGTGCAGTGGTTCGGTTTCGGGGCAGACGCCTGTCAACGCAAGCGTATGTGCGCACATGTAAAGGCTCGCTGGGAAAACGCCGCGAGCCCGAACCCAAGTCCGGCCCCGCGCGCGGCTTATCCGTAACCGTAAGAGATTTCCACCCAGACGTCCTGTTCCGCATCTGCATGGAACCTGAAAATATTCGAGCAGCCCGGGAGCATGCCTTCAGCGGTTCGACCCGTAGATACAAGCCCGGCAATCTGAGCGCATATCGGCGCGGCGACAGGTGGCCATGGCCACGGTCACTAACGGCTAGCTGTCAGGTTATGGGTGTCTGGTTCCCATCCACCCCCCAATGCCCGGTAGACACCCACAGCGGCCCGCGCGGCGTCCGCGCGATTGGAGTCAAGCGCGTCTCTCGCGGAGAGCAACTGGCTGTCGGCGTCCAGAACGTCTGTCAACGTGATTGACCCTGCGCGATACGCCTGCTGAGACAAGTCACGAGCTTTCGTCAGTGCGTCAATCTGATCCTGGATTTCTGCCAGACGAATCTGAGTCTGAGAAAGGGTGACGAGAGCATTCTCCACATCCTCGGCAGCGTGCAGCACGGACTGGCGATAGACCGCCAGAGCCTCGGCGTTAGCCCCCTTGGCCTGCTTCACTTCCGCGTCGACTTTGCCGAAGTCGAAAAGCCGCCAGCGTAACGCGCTCCCGCCCACCGCCTGGAAGGCAGAGGCGCTGAACATATGACTGGTGCCTACGCTATCAAGACCGAGTGCACCAGATAGCGAGATTTTCGGATAGTAGTCGGATATCGCTGCGCCAATGTGTTCATTTGAAGCAGCGAGCCTACGTTCAGCTGCGATGATGTCGGGTCGACGACGAAGCATGTCCGTAGGCGAGTTATCGCTTGGTATCGGCGGCACGGCGGGGACGTCGTGCGGTGTCCCAAGCTCACCCGCGTAGGTGCCTGGCTGTACCCCCATCAGGACGTCGAGGCGATTCAACTGCTTCTCGAGCCCGACGCGCAACGGAGGAACGGTGGTGATGGCTTGCTTGAGCAATGCGTCTGCTTGTGCCACCTCTCTTCCGGTCGCAGAACCCGCGTTGTATCGGTCATGGACGAGTTGCAGCAAACGCCGGTCCGTTTCAATCTGGTCCTGGGCAACCCCGAGTCGGGCTTGATAACCGCGAATTTGCAGGTACGCGTCCGCGGCGTCCGCAGCGACGGTGACGCGGACGCCTGCCTGGTCGGCTTCCGCGGCCTGCGCTTCTTCGCGCGCTGCCGTGGCGTCACGCCGCAACCCTCCACACAGGTCGATTTCCCAGCTCGCCGCCGGCCCCAAAGTGTATTCGTGGCTCGTACGGGAGTAGCCTGGCAAGCTGGACGCGAGCTTACCTGTGGGACTTCGTGTACTTTGGTGCGCTGCTGTCGCGGAGCCGTCGAAATCAACCGTAGGCAGCAGGTCAGCACCCGCGCCAGCAGCCGCGGCACGAGCTTGTTGCACCCTCGCGAGCGATGCCGCCAGATCGAGGTTCTGAGCGAGGGCGCGTTGTACCACTTCGATGAGCATGGGGTCATCGAAGGCGCGCCACCACTGGTCGAGCGACGGCCCCGGCCTGCTTTGCGATTTGGACGCGGCACCGGTATTGTGGAAGGCCGCCAGACCTGGTTTCGGCGCAACGTAATCCGGGCCGACTGCACAACCCGTTACCGCTAGCCCGAGCAACGCGCTTGCGATGATCGTTTTCGTCTTCGAGGTTGTAATGCGCTTCATTTTGCGCTCCCACCGGAAAGCTCTCGGCTCAAAGTCCTTTTCGCGTCTCGATTGTTGAAATTGCGGATGAATGTATAGATTGCCGGCGTGAAAAGAAGCCCAAAGACGGTCACGCCCAACATGCCAAACAGAACTGCTGTTCCCAACGATTGACGCATTTCCGCGCCGGCGCCGGTGGCGACGGCCAGTGGCGCGACGCCAAGAATGAACGCGAACGACGTCATCAGAATCGGGCGCAGGCGAGTCTTGGCTGCATTGACCGCAGCATCTTCAGTCTCGTCGCCGTGATGCTCTCGTTGACGCGCGAACTCGACAATCAGGATTGCGTTCTTTACCGCGAGCCCGACTAATACGACGAAGCCGATTTGAGCAAGGATGTCGATTGGCATGCCTCGCACATGAAGCCCCGTGGACGATGCCAACAGGCACATCGGAACAATGAGTACGATCGCAAGCGGCATCTTCCAGCTTTCGTACTGGGCTGCGAGCACGAGAAATACACAAAGTGCAGCCGCCCCAAATATCGCCAACGTGGGGGTATGCGGCAATTGCTGCTGGTGGGCGAGGTCGGTCCATTCGAATGCGACACCCGGAGGAAGGACTTGCCGTGCGAGTTCCTCCATGCGCTTGAGCGCGACGCCGGAAGCCACCCCCGGTGCTGCGATGCCTTGTACTTCTGCTGCTGGATAGAGGTTGTAGCGGGGCACACGATAAGGCGTTGTCTTTTCGCGCAGCGTCGCTACAGTGCCGACCGGTACCATTTCGCCTGAGGCATTGCGAACCTTGAGACGAAGAATATCCTCGGGCGATTGTCGGAATGGTGAGTCGCCTTGTGCAAAGACCTGAAAGGTCCGGCCCAGATAATTGAAGTCGTTGACGTACTGCGAACCCATGTAGAGCTGCAGCGTGGAGAAAACGTCTGTTGGCGTGAGGCCAACCTTCTCTGCTTTCACGCGGTCGATATCGGCGTAGAGAGAGGGAGCGCCTACGTTGAACAAGGTGAACGCGCCTGCAAAGGCAGGGTCGTTGTTAGCCGCGTTGACAAGCGCCTTTGCTGCCTCGACCAGGGCTTGCGGCCCTACACCGCCGCGGTCTTCCAGCATCAGCTTGAATCCACCGGGGCTTCCGAGGCCCTGGACCGGCGGCGGCTGGACGACGAGAACAAAAGCATCATTGACGACCTTGAGACGCTCACGCAGACGCTTGATCATCTCTGCTGCATTGACGCCAGGAATATGATGACCATAGAGCGACGGCAATCCAAGGTACACGGTGCCGGTGTTGGGTGCGTTTGTTCCGGTGGTAACGTCAAATCCACTGAGGGGCGACGTGTGCTCGATTCCCGGCGTCGAGAGAATGATGTCGTTGACCTCCTTCACGGCCTTGTCTGTTCGCCCGAGGCTGGAACCCGGCGGCAACTGGACAAGTGCCGCGAGAGTACCTTGGTCTTGTTCCGGGATGAAACCCGTGCTCATTCTGGAGAACTGGAAGCCCGTCAGGGAAATCAGCACGGCATACACGACGAGTACGACTGACGTTGCCCGAACGAAGCGCCCTGTCATCCTTCCGTAGTTTGACGACAGCCACTCGAATGCGGTATTGAATTTACCGAAGCCACTTTGCACGAGGCGATTGAATCGTCCTCGCGGTTCGGTATGCGTGTGATATCCCGCGTGCGGCTTCAGCAGGATGGCGCACAGCGCAGGACTCAATGTGAGCGACACGAAGCACGAGATGATCGTCGATGCGGCGATTGTCGTGGCGAACTGCTTGAAGAACAGGCCTGAGATTCCAGTGATGAACGCCGCCGGTACGAACACGGCGCACAGAGTGAGCGCGATGGCGATCAGGGCTTCCGATACTTCGTCCATCGTCCGGTGCGCTGCTTCAAGCGGCGACATTCCCAGGCGCATGTTTCGCTCGACGTTTTCCACCACGACGATGGCATCGTCGACCACGATGCCGACGGCAAGGACGAGACCGAATAGCGAAAGATTGTTGATGGATATACCGCATGCCGCAAGGATGGTGAACGTCCCCATCAGCGAAACGGGAATGGCGACCACGGGGATGATCGTTGCTCGCCAGCTTTGGAGAAATACGAAAACGACACCGACGACGAGGACAATCGCGATGAAGATTGTCTTGATGACCTCGTCAATCGACTGGCTCACAAACGTTGTCGGGTCGTAGACGATCTTGTAATCCAGGCCCGGAGGAAAGCGCTTGCGGAGTTCCTTCATCTTGTCGAGCACTTCATGCTCGACGGCGACGACGTTGGAGCCTGGAATGGCATAGACCCAGGAAGACGCCGACGGACTCTTGTCCGCATATGCCAGTGTTCCGTAGTCCGACGAGCCCAATTCGGCACGGCCGATGTCCCGGATGCGCGTCACATGTCCATCATTGTCCGACTTCACGATGATGTCTTCGAATTGCTCGGGCGTGGTGAGGCGCCCAAGCGCTTCGATACTGATCTGGTATGCACCCTTGCCGCGGACGGTCGGGTCATTGACCGTGCCGGCGGAGACCTGAGCATTCTGCGCACGTAATGCCGCGAGGATTTGTGCCGCGCTGATGTCATGCACGGCTGCTTTGTCGGGGTCAATCCAGATACGCATCGCAAACTGGCGTTCTCCTGTCGTGGTGATGTCTGATACGCCGGGGAGCCGTGCAATTTCATCCTTCACGTGAAGAATCATGTAGTTTGAGATGTACTGCGCGTCGCGCGACCCGTCGGGGGAATACGGATGGATGCCCAGCAACACGGCCGGGATAGTCTTCTTGACGGTTACCCCTTGCCGCTGAACCTCCTCCGGCAGTCGCGACAGTGTGTCCTGTACGCGATTTTCCGTGAGCATCTGAGCAACGTTCATGTCGGTACCAACCTTGAACGTCACCGTGATGCTCAGGGCGCCGTTGCTCGTTGATTGGCTACTGATGTAATCCATGTTCTCCACACCGTTGATGGCCTGCTCGAGTGGCGTTGCAACGGTGCGAGCAATGGTGTCCGCGGACGCGCCGGGGTAGGCAGTCGTCACCTGAACTGTCGGCGGCACGATGTTGGGGTACTGAGCCACTGGCAGGAAATTCAGCGTTACCAGCCCGAAGAGCGTGATGAATATGCTGAGCACCGCCGCGAATCGGGGATGGTCGATAAAGAAATGAGCGAGTTTCATGATTGGAACCGTCCTCAACCTTGGTCGGCCATGGCAATCGCGCCCGCGTGGGGCGTCACTTTCGAACCCGGGCGAGCGGTAGCCAGTCCGTCGATGATGACCTTGTCGGTCGGTGCGAGCCCCGAGCGAATGACTCGCAGGCCATCGCGGAGGTCTCCGAGTTGCACCGGCTTTGGCGTAACCACGTTGTCGGGGCCAACGGTCAAGACGATGTGTTCCGACTGGTCCTGCAGCACCGCGGCGTCCGGCACAAGCAAAGCTGCCTGCGGAGTGGAAATAGCGAGGCGCGCGCGCGCAAAGCCACCGGGAGTCAGTAGCAGGTCGTTGTTCGACACGATTGCGCGGGCGTGAATTGTTCCGCTCGAGCGGTCGAGCGCGTTGTCGACAAAGTTCAGGGTACCTTGCCGCGTGTACTTGACTTCATCGCTGAGAGAGATATCGACGCTGTTTGCGGCGCTGTTTCGCTGATTCGCGCGTTCCCGCATGAACGCCATGTAATCTCCTTCGCTCATGTCGAAATCGAGGTACATCGGGTCAAGCGAGACGAGCGTTGCCAGCAACGTTGTCGGGCTGCTAGCGGCGCGGCTGCCCGCGACAAGATTCCCGACCGACACCTGGTGGTTGCCGATTCGACCGGTGAATGGCGCGGTGATACGGCAGCGGTCCAGGTCAAACTGCGCGTCTCGTACTTGTGCGGTCGCGTTCTCTACCGCGGCGGCGGCGGCCATCTTTTCAGCGGTCCGCTGCTCGACGTTCTCAGTAGTGCCCGCATCGGTGCTCTTGAGGACTCCTGCCCGGGCCAATTCGCGCGTCGCCAGTTCCAGCCGGGCCTTGGCGCTGTCGAGCTGAGCGTCCGCCTCGCGCAGCTTGATCTGGTAAGGAATCGGGTCGATCTCGAACAGCAGGTCTCCCTTATGAACGATCGCACCGTCCACAAAATGGATACGAGTCAGCGTGCCACCGACCTGTGCGCGAATTTCAACGCGTTCGATGGCAGAAAACTGACCGAGAAAATTCAGGCGCGTATCAACAGCTCGCTGTAGGGGAACGCTCACCACAACGGCCGGACCGGATGGAGCGGCTGCTTTCGTAGTCGTCGACCGCTCATTCGCATGCATCGCTGTCGCGCCGGCCGCCAGGAAAACCAGGAGGGCAGCCGCGGCCCCGACCTTGGCCCGAAGACGTGGCTTGGGCGACTTGCCTGCAGCCGCGGAATTAGGTTCGGACCGTTCGGCGTTCTCGTTCATCGTATTCCTCAATCAAGCTGCGGGACGTATGCACCGCTGGATGAGAGACACAGCGCTGCGCTGTCAGCTGCCACGGCCGAGCGGGTGCCCAGCACGTTTAGCTGATGGGTTGAAGCTAAACGTCGGTAAAGGTAAGTCTCATCAGCTAAAAAGTCAAGTTTAGATAATAGTCGTCATCTAATTTGCTATGATGAGGATAGTGAGGTGCCGTGTCCGCGGGCGCGGTTGAGACGAATGGAAGGAGGAAGGAGCACATGAAGCGGTCGAAGGCAGATACAGCGGCGACACGGGCTCGGGTTGTCGAGGTGGCGGCGCAGACTTTTGCACGGAACGGCATACGCGCGACTGGCGTAGTGGAAATCATGGCTGCTGCGGGACTTACCCACGGTGCGTTTTATCGCCACTTCGAATCGAAGGAGCAACTCGTGGCTGAAGCGTGCGCGGTAACACTCGAATCCCTCGTAGGGTCGGCTGAGTCTGTCGCCGGCCAGGAACAGGGGCGTTTCCTGTCGCATCTGGAGAGCTTCTTGTCCTCCGACTGTAACGAGGGGGGATTGGCTGGCTGCCCCTTCGTAGCGATGGGTAGCGAGCTTGCTCGTGCAGATGCCGAGACGCGCCGGATAGCAACCCAGGGCTTCGGCAATCTTGTCGACCTCATCGCGACGCGCTATTCGCACATGGATGGCAAATCGGCACGCGCTGCTGCGATTTACACCCTGACGACAATGATTGGTGCGGTCACGATGTCTCGGATAGTGGACGATTCGGCGTTGTCGAATCAAATCATAGAAATAGCGAAAACACATCTGGTCGACGTACAGGCGGGGACAGGCCAGGACAGGCACATTCGGCCCACGGCATAGCGGCCACCCATTAGTAGCGTTCCATGCTTGAATCGATTTGCACTTGGGCGCCGCATTCGAGTGATAAAAGATCATGGCAGTTGTCTGGTTGCGGCCCACTTGATGTGAGGTGATTCGCTAAATCGGGCGATGGATGCGGCTACGGGCCGCAACTTGCCGGGCTTGGCAAATTTCCCGGGCCGTGCCGAGTTTTTGGGCCAGCTCCTGACTATCGGGACGCGTAGCGATGGCTTCTAGCGCTCGTTCGATTTGCTCGATGCATTCATCGAGCAGCGAAGCGCGTATCAACACTGCCGTGCTCGCAACGATCAAATCGACTGCCATGGCCGTGTCGCCACCGGGGGCGAGTCCCCAATTGACCGCCGCCCTCAAGTCGTCGAGGATGGAAATTTCATCATCTGGTGAGTCTGCCGATGGCAGGGCCGCAAGCACGTATCGCGCATGCGCTCGGGCGAAGATCGGATAATCATCACGCTCGCGGAGTTTGGGTTGTGCATATACACGCACCGATTCGAGTAATTCGAACAATCTTCTCGTATCACATGTGCCTACGCGTATTAGCGATTTCTTCTCGAGGTCCAGAATTCCGGTGAGCACGTCCTGGGTGGTCATGGTGCCGTCCGCGGCAATGTCCTGTGCGGCATCCAGAGTGAACTGGCCTGCAAAAAGACTGAGACGTTCCAGAACGATCTTCTGCTTTTCGTCGAGCAGTTTGTAACTCCAGTCGAGGCTCGCCAATAATGTTCGATGACGTGGCACCGCTGTGCGTGTCCCGCGTGTAAGAAGCGTAAAACGGTCGTCGAGCTGTTCCGCGACACCGCCAAGTCCGAGTGCCGGGACACACGCGGACGCCAACTCGAGCGCGAGGGGAATGCCGTCGAGGCGCCGGCATATTTCAACCGCAGCGGGGAGGTCTGCTTCCTCTATCCCTGAAGAAATGAAGTGTTCAAGTATCTGTATCGAACCCAAGGAGCGCGCGTCGGCAAGATTGTGACGTGTCGGAGCTTCGAACGGGGTAACTCTAAACACGTACTCGCCGTTTATACGAAGCGTTTCCCGGCTGGTCGCAATGATAGTCAGGGATGGGGCGACGTTTAGAAAGCGTTCTATCGCATGTGCGACGCTATCGATGAGGTGTTCACAACTATCCAGTACCAGTAGCTGAGGGTTCGAGCTGAAGTCCCGCTCGATGCCCTCGAATAGTTGCGTTGTAGCCTCGGATATCGCGCCGAGTTCCGAATACAAGACGCCGCCCGCATACTTTGAGGTCAAATGTCGGGCAACCTCGAAGGCGAGCTTGGTCTTTCCCACTCCGCCTGGACCTACGAAAGTGACGATGCGATGATTTCCGACTATCGCAGTAGCGGCGGCCAGCTCACGCTCTCTACCAATCAATTTCGACGCCGGAGGTGGCACGGAGCGCTTCCCGGATGCTGCGCGATGCAAAGAGGGCTGCGAGAGCCCGAAGAAGTTCGCATCTACCGGCGTGATCTCTGCGACGAACTGATAGCCGAAACCTTCGATTGTCGCAATTGCGTCTTTGTCACCTCCAAGCGCTCTTCGAATAATTGATATCCGCGCTTCTACCGTGTTTCCCTCGATGACTCGGCCCGCCCAGACATTCGCTCGCAGCGCATCCCGGCTGACAGGCATGCCTCGCGCTTCTACCAGCGCGATCAAAAGGTCGAAGGCGCGTCCGCCAATCTCGACCCGCGTACCTGCATGTGTCAGCTCGCGGCGTGAACGCACCACGACAGTGTGGCCAAAGGAGAATGCCTCTGGAAGGTCCGATGGTACGGTCATGGCGCCATTCTGCTTTGGGTCGTGCGGAGATGGATGCGATGCATGGGCTTGAGCGGGGTGCCAATGAGATGACCGGCCATTGCTGCCTCCTGTCTTATCGACCGCTCTTCCATCGTAGCTCACGTCGTCGGATTCTTGCCTGATTTAATACCGTGGTCGCCTGAATTCGTCGCGCGACCATAGCTTCGCACTGCTCGACGATACCCGACGAGCAAATTTGATGAGGCGGGATTCCCGAAAGCGTCAACACGGCATCGCTGAAATTGAGGGAGAGGTCGTGTCCTGCCATCGATGGCTGACTTCGAGCCGGCTACGCGATCAAGGTCGACGGGGACCTGTCGCGACAAACTCACCGGTTCCTGAACGACACTGAAGTTCCCGCGCCGCTCAACTGTGTATCGGATCTCGACACCCCTCGCAGCATTTTCAGGTCCGGTCAGGGCAGCAGAAGGACAGAGCCGACGAGACTGGGTATCGTCAAATGGGTGCGAACAGCTCACGCGGCGCTCGTGCTTTTGAACCTGACCAATGGTGGGGTTACCAGGCGCGAGCGCTCATCCTCTCTGAACGACACAGGTGACGAAAAAATGGAAAACGTTGTTGTGGGAACCGGGATTTCTACATCTTTGCCTCGACGTGGGTTCCTGAAGGCAATCGGAACAGTCGTCGCCGCCAGTGCGTTGCCTGTAACGGTGGCCAAAGCAGCGGAGGCGTTGACGGCTTCGTATCCCGGGGGAGCATCGAAAAGCATCAGGACGAAGGATGGAACCACGATCTTCTATAAGGATTGGGGACGCGGTCAGCCAATCGTGTTTCATCATGGATGGCCACTTTCTGCTGATGACTGGGATGCACAGATGCTGTTCTTCCTTGCCCACGGATACCGCGTGATTGCCCACGACCGACGAGGACACGGGCGTTCGACTCAAACGCTGAGCGGCAACGAGATGGACACTTATGCCGCAGACGTCGCAGAGCTGACTACTGCGTTGAATTTGAGAAATGCGATACACATCGGGCATTCGACCGGAGGCGGCGAAGTCACCCGCTATGTCGCCCAGCACGGCAAAGGTAGGGTGGCCAAAGCCGTTCTCATCGGCGCTGTTCCACCCATTATGGTGAAAAGTGAGTCGAACCCGAACGGAACGCCAGTCGAGGTCTTCGATTCTTTCCGGCAGGCGCTTTTGGCCAATCGAGCCCAACTCTATCGCGATGTACCTTCTGGTCCGTTCTACGGCTTCAATCGTGCTGGCGCGAAGGTCTCCCAGGGCCTGATCGACAACTGGTTCAGGCAAGGGATGATGGGCGGCGCCAAAGCTCAGTACGACTGTATCAAGGCGTTTTCCGAGACGGACTTTACAGCCGACCTCAAGCGCATTCAAGTGCCCACCCTGGTAATGCATGGCGATGATGACCAGGTCGTGCCTATCGCGGATTCCGCATTGCTTTCATCGAAGTTGCTGCCGAACGCGACGCTCAAGGTGTACCCCGGATTTCCGCACGGGATGGCGTCGACGAATCCCGATCAAATCAACGCCGACCTGCTTCAGTTCATCAAGGCTTGACGTACGTCCAGGCACCGCCCTCCCCAAGTTGGGAGGGCGGTGCTGTCGGGACCTTGACCGCCGTATTATTGCTCCGTACAGCCCGCCCGCAGTTTCTCGTCTGCATAGGCTCGTACGGTATTCGACAGTTGATATGCGACAGGGTTGGACTGGGGGACGGGGGTCAAGAGTGATTTTTCGACCAACTCAATGATCGAAGATGTGACCTTCAATTCGGACATCTCGCCACAGCTGACCGTGCGATGCGCGGCAGTCAACGTGAATGGTTCTTCGAATACGCTCAGCGCGTTCAAAACGGTCTTGCAGGATTGAGAAAGGGGCTCGTAACTCCAATCGATTGATGCGCGAAGCGTCTTGTGTCGAGATGGAGACGTACGGAAACCGTGCGTCAGGAGATCGAATCGATTCTTCAATTGCTTGGCGACGCCATCGAATCCCAACGCCGGTACGCATTCTGCGGACAACTCGATAGCAAGTGGCACGCCATCGAGCGCTTTGCAGATTCTGGCGGCGGCCCTCATGGCTCGGCGGTCGGATGTGAAAAATGCATCCCCAACGCGGTCAAGAAGCAGGGCCACGGAAGGATAGCGTTCTACGTCATCGATTGCTTCATCAGGGGGAAGCTCGAGAGGAGAAACCGGCAAAACGGATTCGTTCCGAACACGTAGTGCCTCACGACTCGTAGCCAGTAGACGAACCGTTGAGGTCGCCTCCAAAAGCGTCTCGGAAAGTTCAGAAATCGGACCGAGAAGATGTTCGCAGTTGTCGAGTAGTATCAGGATGTGCTTGCCTTCAATGCACTGAAACCGCAGCTGGGTCGCCCCGTCCGGAACGTACGGAATCAGCGCCGATGCAATGAGAGAAGGAAGCTCGTCCGGGGTGGTAATCGAACCGACCTGGACGATGCAAACGCCGTCCGGAAAGCGATGCGCAAGCTGACTCGCCGCTTCAACTGCAAGTCTGGTTTTTCCGACCCCTCCTGCGCCTACCAGCGTCACCAGGCGTGAAGTTTCCAGTCGACCTGCAATCGCCTTTTTGTCGGCTTCGCGTCCGAACCAGCGAGAGGTGTATTGGGGGATCTGGGGTTTGCGGCCGTCTCGATAAGGCGAGGTGAAAGTAAAAGCCGGACCAGGAGCGGGTTCGGATTCTTCGCGCAATTGACCTACGAATTGATACCCTCGTCCCGCGACGGTGAGAATCGCTTTCCGGTCTTCAGACAATGCACGCCGCAGCGATGAAATTTGCGCTTCCAAGGCGTTCTCCCCGACGATACGCCCGCGCCACACCGCCTCCATGATTCTATTCTTGCTGACCGCCATGCCGCGTTCTTCGAGCAACAGCAAAAGGAGGTCGAATGCTCTGTTGCCAATCTCGACCCTCTTGCCTCCATGCACGAGCTCGCGCCGATGAGCTGAGACGACGGTCTTACCGAACTCGTAATGGCTATCAGGTAGCGTGACCATCGCAATGCTCCACAACGTGCGCAGCGCACAAGTGTTTTTTGGGTGATTGCTCGAAGACCGGGATGCCGACGCTGCCGCCGGTGTCGTTGTAAGGCGCTCCTGTGTGCGGCGCAGCAAGAACCGATTGTTAGACCTGAAAGCCGGAATATCTAGTTATAAGATGTTAATTTTCGATAAATGAAAGGCGTGTAATTTTAACAAAGCTTTCAATGTGGCACGCATTCGAAATATTGGCTGCGGGTGGGTTATCGGTGTGCTCATTTTTAAAGAATCGGGCGTGTTTACGGGGCATAGGTGTCGACACATGCGCCACCCTGCTTGATACCCATGATCAAGTGCTGGTCTCCCTCTGAATCCTGCCGTGTCAGGTTGAATCGAATAGTCTGCCTGCCTTTTTTCAGGATGCGTCAGCTTGCATGCAGGACTCGTTTTCAGATTTTCGATATCGTGATTGCGATCAAGAAATTTGCCATTGCCGAATCCAGTCATCTCTCTTGTCTGAGGCAACGCGCGACCCCGGCGAGGTCGTCAGGTAAGACCGCGGTGACGGGGGCTGCGCGATAGCCGATGACATTCGGCGCGAACAACTCAACGGTAACAATCTGACGAGGTTCATGATGAGCAAGCTCACTACAGCTTTTGGTGCACCGGTTCCCGACAACCAAAACACTCAAACCGCCGGACCCCGTGGTCCCGCGCTTCTACAAGATGTGTGGTTTCTCGAAAAGCTGGCTCATTTCGACCGAGAGGTAATCCCGGAGCGCCGCATGCATGCGAAAGGGTCGGGCGCCTTCGGCACCTTTACAGTGACACATGACGTCACGCGATATACGCGGGCGAAAATATTTTCGAACATCGGGAAAGCGACTGAGATGTTTGCCCGTTTCTCGACGGTTGCCGGAGAGAGAGGGGCAGCAGACGCCGAGAGAGATATTCGCGGCTTCGCGTTGAAGTTTTATACGGAAGAGGGGAACTGGGATTTGGTGGGGAACAATACGCCGGTCTTTTTCTTGAGAGACCCTCTGAAGTTCCCTGACCTTAACCATGCCATCAAGCGTGACCCGAGAACCGGCCTGCGAAATGCCGAAAGCAACTGGGACTTCTGGACGCAGTTACCGGAGGCGTTGCATCAGGTCACAGTCGTGATGAGCGACCGGGGTATTCCGCGCTCGTACCGGCATATGCATGGCTTTGGAAGCCATACGTTCAGCCTCATCAATGCGAGCAACGAACGGTTCTGGGTGAAGTTCCATATGCGAAGCGAACAGGGAATCGAAAACCTGACCGACGAGGAGGCCATGCAGATTATGGGCTCCGACCGTGAGAGCCACCACCGTGACCTCTACGAGAGCATCGAGGCTCGACAGTTTCCGAGGTGGAAGATGTACTTTCAGGTCATGCCCGAGAAAGAGGCTTCCGCATACAAGGTGAACCCATTCGACCTGACCAAGGTCTGGTCGAAGAAGGATTATCCGCTCATCGAGGTTGGGTACTTCGAACTGAACCGTAACGCGGAGAATTGGTTCGCAGACGTAGAGCAGGTTGCCTTCAATCCCGCGAACGTCGTCCCAGGAATCAGCTTTTCTCCGGACAAGATGCTGCAGGGGCGCCTTTTTTCCTACGGTGACGCGCAGCGATACCGATTGACGGTCAATCACTTTCAGATTCCTGTAAACGCGCCGCGCGCTGCCACGCACACCAACAGCTATCACCGTGACGGTGTTCTGCGTGTCGACGGCAATCAGGGCGGCACGACTCCATACAATCCGAATACGAAGGGAGCATGGCTTGACCAGCCGGATTTCAGCGAGCCGCCGCTGTCGATCGAGGGGGCGGCTGACCACTGGAACCATCGAGTCGACGATGACTATTACTCACAGCCCGGTGACCTGTTCCGTTTGATGACGAAGGCCCAGCAGCAGGCGCTGTTCGATAACACGGCTCGGGCGATGTATGGCGTATCCAAGCCGGTCCGTGACCTGCACATCGAGCACTGTACGAAGGCCGACCCGGCATATGGCGCTGGTGTTTCGGCGGCACTCGAATCTCTCGATGCGAAAGTCTCCAGTGCAGTGCGGTCGGAGCCTGAAGTCACCAAGTGAGGCTGAGCTTTTGGGAGCAGGACAACCGGAGATACTCGAATGACTTTCAGCGTAAACAATGTTGCTATCCCGGATAGCAAGATGGCTCGCGAGATAACTGAAATGGTGAGGGAAACTGCGCCGCCGCTCCTGTTCCACCACTCGAGCCGAGTCTTCTACTTCGGTGCGCTCGCCGGCAAGCACCGTGGGCTCAAATTCGACCCTGAACTGCTCTATTGTGGTTGCATGTTCCACGACATGGGGTTGACGAAAAAACACAGCAGCAGCAACGAACGGTTCGAAGTCGATGGTGCCAATGCGGCACGGGACTTCCTGAAGCGTAACGGCATTGCGCAGGCCGATATCGATACGGTCTGGACGGCGATTGCGCTGCATACCACGCCCGGTATCCCGCAGCATATGAGTCCGGTCATCGCGCTCGTCACTGCCGGCGTTGAAATGGACGTGCTTGGCTTGACCTATCCAGAGTACAGTGATGCGGAGCGTGAGTCCGTCGTGCGGCAACATCCCCGAACCGAAAATTTCAAGGAAGACATCATTCAAGCGTTCTATGACGGAATCAAGCACAAACCCGCTACAACGTTCGGGAACGTCAAGGCTGATGTCATTGCAGACAAGGACCCGACCTTCTGTCCAGGTAATTTCTGCAGCGTAATACGCAATTCGGCGTGGTCTGCTTGACTTCGGTGAAACCTGCCCTGGCGATGACCGGAGAGGGGGCAGAGTTGGGAGTGTGCCGTGGGCGCTGTCCTTCGGATGGTCCTTGGCGAGCCGAAGTGCTTGAAGCCTTCGGCTCGCCGGAGCGTTTGAAGGTGGCCGCCTTAGCCGCAAGGTGCGGACGAAAGTTAAAACTGTTCAATCGAGAGAGGATTACCATGCCGTTCGTCACAACCAAAGACAGGGTAGAGATTTTCTACAAGGATTGGGGGCCGAAGGACGCGCAGCCCATCGTTTTCCATCACGGCTGGCCTTTGTCGTCGGACGATTGGGACGCCCAGTTGCTGTTCTTTGTTCAGCGGGGATATCGTGTTGTGGCACACGACCGCCGAGGTCATGGACGTTCGTCGCAGGTCTCGGAAGGTCACGATATGGACCATTATGCAGCCGACGCGTTCGCAGTCGTGGAAGCGCTCGATCTGAAGAACGCCATTCATATCGGCCACTCGACTGGCGGCGGCGAAGTCGCGCGGTACGTCGCGAGGCACGGTGAGCCAGCCGGGCGTGTTGCAAAGGCTGTACTGGTCAGTGCAGTTCCGCCTTTGATGCTGAAGACAGAGTCGAACGCAGAGGGGCTTCCGATCGACGTGTTCGACGGCCTTCGCGCCGCACTGGCGGCGAACCGAGCGCAATTCTTTATCGACTTGCCGGCTGGTCCGTTTTATGGATTCAACAGGGAGGGCGCGACCGTGCATCAAGGCGTTATCCAGAATTGGTGGCGTCAAGGAATGATGGGTAGCGCGAAGGCGCACTACGAGGGCATCAAGGCGTTCTCCGAAACGGACCAAACAGCCGACTTGAAGGAAATTTCGGTGCCGACGCTCGTGCTTCACGGTGAAGACGACCAGATTGTTCCAATCGGCGACGCAGCGCTGAAGGCCATCAAGCTGCTTCAAAAAGGAACGCTGAAGACATATCCG
Organism: Burkholderia sp. Bp9140; assembly: GCF_003853425.1. NCBI lineage: Bacteria > Pseudomonadati > Pseudomonadota > Betaproteobacteria > Burkholderiales > Burkholderiaceae > Burkholderia > Burkholderia sp. Bp9140. The sequence continues at coordinate 105,029 of NZ_QTPQ01000024.1, read as the reverse complement.
GGCTTCTCCCACGGCATGCTGACGGTTAATGCGGATGTCCTCAACGCCGAGTTGCTGGCATTCGTTCAACGCTGATCCTGCCTTCGAGGAAAGTGCAGGATAGGAAGATACTGCCCTTTCCTCAACCGAGTCTCTGATTGTTTCTACCGGACTTTGTGTCTCGCCTGATGGCTATCGGCGTTGCTTCGGCGGCAATGTACTGCGATTCTCGCGAGAACGCCTGCGACGTCGGTAATCGGCGTCGCGGGCGTTCGCGGAAAATTTGACTGGAAAGATACCTTGGCAGTACTGATTTGTGTGTGAGCTGTCTTTGAGAGAGCGGAGGCGACGGTGGGTGAGTTCGATGGAAATGCTTCGTGGATGCATGTCGTCACTCTCCTGTCAGCGAATGGCAGTCCCCGCGCGCAGGTTTCCGCGGGCCGTGATAGGCGCAATGCACGCCGAGGTCTTGATATACGTTGGCCGGAGGACGTGCAAATTCGCATTCTTGAGCGATTGTCCGACCACACCATCTCGTTGGCCTGGGGCCATCCTTGCCGTGGATACTTCGGCTGCCAGACGTGGCACCGCACAACGGCGAGGAAGTGCGGAATCTGCTCGTTGACTGGAGAGAGGGTGTTGCAGGGCGAGCAGATTTACAAGCTTGCCCGGTCCGCAAGTGGTGCCCGTCGAATAAACGAAGTATTGCTGGCGCGCCACGTCGACGCCATTCTGGAATGTGGCGACACGATGTAGTAATCGTTACTATTGGCGGCACGCGGTAGCCGTGTTTCTCAAGCCCTCTCAAGCAGCCAGAGAAAGCAGCGTATCGCTCTATCATCACTCCACCGTCACCGACTTCGCCAGATTCCGCGGCTTATCGATATCCGTCCCCCTTGCCAACGCTGCGTGATAAGCCAGCAGTTGCATCGGCATCGTATGCAGAATCGGCGAAAGCGGTCCGTAGTACTCATTGAGCCGAATCACCTCGATCCCTTCGCTCGGCACCAACCCGCAATCCACATCCGCGAACACGAAAAGCCTGCCATTGCGCGCACTGACCTCATGCATGTTCGACCGGAGCTTTTCCAGCAGCGCATCATTCGGCGCCACCGCAATCACCGGCATTTCATTGCTGACCAACGCCAGCGGCCCGTGCTTCAACTCCCCTGCGGGATAAGCCTCCGCATGGATATAAGAAATCTCCTTCATCTTCAGCGCCCCTTCGAGCGCGATCGGATAATGCATCCCTCGCCCGAGAAACAGCATGTTGTCGCGTCGCGCGAGCAGTTCCGACCAACCCATGATCTGCGGCTCCAGCGCGAGCACCTTCGACATCGCATCGGGCAGATGCCGCAGCGCGCGCAGATGTTCCTTTTCTTCGTCGTCGCTCAACCGTCCACGCTCCTGCGCCAATGACAAAGTCAGCAAGAACAACGCCACGAGCTGCGTCGTAAAAGCCTTCGTCGAAGCCACCCCGATCTCGATCCCCGCGCGCGTGACGAACTGCAGCGCGCATTCGCGCATCAGCGCGCTCGTCGCGACATTGCAGATCGCGAGCGTATGCATCATCCCGCGCTGTTTCGCGACATGCACGGCGCCGAGCACGTCGGCCGTCTCGCCGCTCTGCGACACCGCGACGACGAGCGTGCGCGGATTCGGCACGCTGTCGCGATAACGAAACTCGCTCGCGATCTCCACGCTCGCCGGCAGCTTCGCGATGCTCTCGATCCAGTACTTCGCGGTCAGCGCCGCGTGATAACTGCCGCCGCACGCGAGCAGCAGCACCGAATCGACGTCGTTGAACACGCGCCACGCGCCGTCGCCGAACAGCTCGGGCATGATCGACGCGACATCGAGCAGCGTATCGGCCACCGCTTGCGGCTGCTCGAAGATTTCCTTCTGCATGTAGTAGCGATACGACCCGAGATCGGCCGCGCCGCTGTGAGCGGCCACCCGCTGCACCGCGCGCTCGACACGCTGGCCGGCCGCATCGACGATCCAGTAGCGATGCAACTGGATATCGGCGACATCACCGTTCTCGAGGTAAGCGATGCGATCGGTGATGCCCGCCAACGCGATCGCATCCGACGCCAGGAAATTCTCGCCATCGCCGACACCGACGACGAGCGGCATCCCGTCGCGCGCGCCGACGATCCGGTGCGGCTCGTCGCGGCACATCACCGCGATCGCATAGCTGCCGCGCAGTCGTGCAACCGCGCGGCGCACCGCGTCAAACAGGTCGCCGTCGTACAGATGGTCGATCAAGTGCGCGATCGCCTCGCTGTCGGTCTGGCTCGCGAACACGTAGCCGTGCGCCTGCAGTTCGGCGCGCAACTGATCGCAGTTCTCGATGATCCCGTTGTGCGACAGCGCGATGCGCGCGTTGTCGTCGCTCGGCGAGAAGTGCGGATGTGCGTTGAGCGTGACGGGCGCGCCGTGCGTCGCCCAGCGCGTATGCGCGATGCCGGTATAACCCGACAGCGCGTGCGCGGCGATCTCGCGCTGCAGGTTGGCGACGCGGTCGACGCTGCGCGCGCGTGCCAGCGCACGGTCGCGATAGACCACGACGCCGCACGAGTCGTAGCCGCGGTATTCGAGCCGCTTCAGCCCGTCGACGAGGTTCGGCAGGATGTCCCGCTGGGCAACCGCCCCGACAATTCCACACATATCGCGCTCCGTAAATGTCCTGTCTGGATCCGTGACAGCGATGGTAGAGGCGGTGAAATGGAATTAAATTTCAAAATTAACGAACAAATGAAGCAAACTAGCAATCGACTATCATGGTGGAATTAAATTTCACACTCTGATCAAAAGGAACCGACGATGGCCGGCATCACGCTCGACGATCTCGACCAGCGGATTCTCGCGATCCTGCAGGACGACGCATCGGTGTCGAACCTGCAACTGGCCGAGCGTGCGCTGTCGTCGCCGCCGACCTGCATGCGGCGCGTGCGTCGGCTGACGGAAGCGGGCGTGATCCGCCGCCAGGTCGCGGTGCTCGATCCGGTTGCGATCGGCACGGCCGTCACGGCGCTGATCGAGATCGGCCTCGACCGGCAGACGGCCGAAGATTACGACGCGTTCGAAGCCTACGTGTGTGCGGAGCCGGCGGTCACGCAGTGCTATCGCGTGTCGCCGGGGCCGGATTTCGTGGTGGTGGCCGATCTGGCCGACGTCGCCGAATACGACGCGTTCGCGCGACGGCTGTTCACCGGCGCATCGAACGTGCGCAACGTGCGGACGTTCTTCTCGACGCATCGTGCGAAGTTCGAGGCGAACGCGCGGGTTGCACATGCGATGCGCAAGCGCGGCGGCAGCTAGGCCGTACGATGCACGCGGAACAGGCAAACGTGCGACGTCAGAACGCGAGCGACTGCTGCACCGGATTGCGCTCGCCGCCCGCGAACCCGGCGCCTTCGAGCGACAACAACGCGCGTTTCCGTTCGATCCCGCCCGCATAACCGGTCAGGCTGCCCGACGCGCCGATCACGCGATGGCACGGCACCATGATCGACACGGGGTTGCGGCCGACCGCACCGCCGACGGCGCGCGCGGCACTCATCGGCAACCCGACGCGTTCGGTGATGTCGCCGTACGACACGCGCTCGCCGAACGGAATCGCAAGCAGTTCCTTCCATACGCTGCGTTGAAACGCGGTGCCGCGCAGGTGAATCGGCACCGAAAAGGTTTCGCGCGTGCCGGCGAAATATTCGGCGACTTCTTCTGCGACCCTACGCACGAGCGGCGTCGCGACGCGTGCGTCCGTGCCCGTGTCCGCAACAATCGCCAGCGACGGATAGTATTTCTGGCCGACGAAGAACAGGCCGGTCAGCGCGTCATTCTCGATACGGATGGCGATGTCGCCCAGCGGGCTCGGAATCAGGTGAGCGGGAGTCATCGCGAGGCTTCTCCTTGAAGGCGCCACACATGCAGTGCGGCATACGCGCGCCACGGCGCCCAGCGCGCCGCATGCGACGCGGATGATGCGACGAATGGGCGATCGGCGGCGACGCGCGGCGCGAGCCACGCGTCGTCGGCGGGGAGCGCATTCGGCCAGGCCATCGCACGCATCGCGACGTACTGCACCGCGCGCTCGTCGAAGCCGGGCAGCGCGCGCAACGCGGCGAGCGTCGCATCGAGCGGCGCCATCGGTTCGAGCGCGAGCGTGCCGTCGGCGACTGCGCGTGCCAGCGACACGATCGCCCGTGCGGCATCGCGCGTGACGCCGATTGCCTCGAGCGCCGCAGGCGGCGCGACCGCCAGCGTGGCAGCCGAAGGCAACGCATGCGTGAGCCCGGGCGGCGCGTGGTCCACCGGCAGAGGCGTGCCGAAGCGTTCGGCCACGCGCGCGAGCACCGTACTCGCCTGCGTTGCCGCCAGGTGTTCACCCGCGATCGCGCGGATCGCGATCTCGAGCCCGTCGAACGCACCGGGTACGCGCAGGCCGGGCGAGCCGTCCGCGAGTTCGCCCAGATGCGCGTCGATCACGTCGGGGCGGCTGTCGAGATCGAACAGCCGCCGCACGCGCGCGAGCACGGCCGGCACGACGGGCGTCAGCGCGGGCGACACGGTGACGGCGAGCGCGAACCGCTGCGGCACGTGCGCGACGGACAGCCAGCCCGTCACATGACCATTGCCGTTGGGCAGTGCGACGGCGCGCGCATAGCCTTGTGCGTCGATCCGCTCGACGCCGTCGATCCGCCGCTGCGCGAGAAAGCGCATCAATTCGGACCACGCGAACGGCGGCCGGTACGGCAGCGGGAACGTCATGTCGCCGCCGGCGGAGGCGCCGGCGCCCTTGCGCAAGCGCAGCGGATTGAGGCCATAGCGTTGCCGGAACAAATCGTTGAAGCGCCGCACGCTGCCGAACCCGGCGGTCGACGCGACGACGGCCACCGGCAGCGCGGTATCGGTCAGGAGGCGCTTGGCCATCAGCAGCCGGTGCGTCTGCGCGAACTCGACCGGCGACACGCCGAACCGCGCGGCGAAGATCCGGCGCAGATGGCGCTCGGTCACGCCGACCCGCTGCGCGAGCGCATCGACGGAGCGCTCGTTCAGGAAACCGTCCTCGATCAGCGCGGCGGCCGCGTCGGCGAGATTGCCGGACAGGTCGAGCAGCCCGTGGCCGGGCGCGAGTTCGGGCCGGCAGCGCATGCATGGCCGAAAGCCGGCTTTCTCCGCGGCGGCGGCGCTCGCGTAATAACTGCAGTTCCGCGCCTTCGGCGGTTTCACCGGGCAGACGGGGCGGCAATACACGCCCGTCGTCGACACGCCGACGAAGAACCAGCCGTCGAAGCGGCGGTTCCGCGAAAGCAGGGCGTCGTAGCAGGTGTCGGGATCGAGGCGCATGCGACGACTGTAAACGATCCTCGCCGCCGGTTCTGGCTGGAATCGGACCTGTGTATCGACGCGCCGGTCCGCGTCGTGGCCCCGTTTCGCACGCAGGACAATCCTCGAAAAACGGTTAATGCGAACCCGCGAAACAGTCATCTCTTTTGCGCGGCCAAATTTGAGATGACTCATCGAAATCCCCGACTGACACGGCACCGGGCCAAGCCCTATCCTTTGGAAAAACGTTTTCCCGAACTCGACGGGCAATCGGCCGCGCCATGCAAGGGCGAGCCGCTGCCCGCCCCGGCGCCCGTCGCCGGTCACGGACAGGCATCGACATGCGGCGCGACGGGCGCGACCGCGCATCGGAGACACTCATGCAATCTGCCGTCGTCGGCGCGGTGCGCGCCGCGGCCAGCCGCTACCGCTGGACCGTCTGTGCGCTGCTGTTTTTCGCGACCGTCATCAACTACATGGATCGCCAGATCCTCGGCCTGCTCGCGCCGATGCTCCAGCACGACATCGGCTGGAGCCAGGTGCAGTACGGCCGCATCGTGATGGCGTTTTCCGCGTTCTACGCGATCGGCCTGCTCGGCTTCGGGCGCATCGTCGACTGGCTCGGCACGCGGATCTCGTATGCGGTCGCGATGCTGGTGTGGAGCATCGCGGCGATGCTGCACGCGATGGTCGGCTCCGTGATGGGCTTCGCGGCCGTGCGCGCGCTGCTCGGGATCGGCGAGGGCGGCAACTTCCCGGCCGCGATCAAGACCACGGCCGAATGGTTTCCGCGCCGCGAACGCGCGCTCGCAACCGGCATCTTCAACTCGGGCGCGAACATCGGCGCGGTGTTCGCGCCGGCGATCATCCCGGCGATCGCGGTGGCCTACGGGTGGCGCGCGGCATTCGTGATCGTCGGCGCGATCGGCATCGTGTGGCTCGCGGTGTGGCTGGTGCTCTATCGCCCGGCCGACACGCGCGCGCTCGCCGCGGAATACGACGAGCCGCGCGACGAAGCCGAAGCGCTCGACGCGGCGAACGCGGACGCCGGCGCGCCGCGCTGGGGCGAACTGATCCGCAAGCGCGAGACATGGGCGTTCGTGGTCGGCAAGTTCCTGACCGACCCGGTGTGGTGGTTCTACCTGTTCTGGCTGCCGAAGTGGCTCAACGAGTCGCGCGGGATGGACATGCAGCATATCGGCCTGCCGCTCGTGTGCATCTATGCGCTGACGACGGTCGGCAGCATCGGCGGCGGCTGGCTGTCGTCGGCGCTGCTGCGCGCGGGCTGGAGCGTGAACGGCGCGCGCAAGACGGCGATGCTGATCTGCGCGTGCTGCGTGCTGCCGATCGCGTTCGTGTCGCAGGTGCAGAGCCTGTGGATCGCGGTGCTGATCGTCGGCCTCGCCGCCGCCGCGCACCAGGGCTGGTCGGCGAACCTGTTCACGACGGCGTCCGACCTGTTCCCGCGCCGTGCGGTCGCGTCGGTGGTCGGCATCGGCGGGATGGCCGGCTCGATCGGCGGCGTGCTGTTCTCGGAAGTGATCGGCCAGGTGCTGCAGCGCACGGGCCACTACTGGGTGCTGTTCGCGATCGGCGCGCTGGCCTACCTGCTCGCGCTGGCGGTCATGCACGTGCTCACGCCGAAGATGAAGCCCGCGAAGCTCGACGCGTGATCGCGTGCCGGCAAACGAACGCGCCGCCCGGAGGCGGCGCGTTCCTGTTTGCGATGCGCGGCAGCGATGGGTGCCGGAGCGGGCGCGCGCTTCAACCGGCGGCGGCCGTCGACGCGCGCATGATCAGCCGCGGCTCGAACGTCGAATAGCTCGCGTCGGTGCGTCCGGCGAGCGCGTCGATCAGCTTCTGCATCGCGAGCTCGCCCATGTTCTCGCTCTGGATGTCGATGGTGGTCAGCGCGGGCGCCGCATATTCGCCGTACGGCACGTTGTCGATGCCGGTGACGGACACGTCCTGCGGCAGCCGGAAGCCGAGCGACGCGGCTTCCTTCATGAAGCCGAGCGCGATCAGGTCGTTGTAGCAGATCACCGCCTGCGGACGCTGCGGCCCGAGCATCACGCGCGAGCACGCGCGCTCGCCGGCCTCGGCGGTCGGCGCATGCGCGTCGTGCACGTCGAGCGTGAGCCCCGCTTCGGCGAGGCAGTCGCGCGCGCCCAGGATCCGTTCGTCGTTCACGCGCGCGGTCCCGAAGCCGAGATACGCGATGCGCGTATGACCGAGATTGAGCAGATGCCGCGCGAGCATGTAGGTGGCGAGCCGGTTGTCGATGCCGACGCTCGGAATCGGCAGGCCGGGGCTGCGCCGCAGCAGCACGAGCGGCTTGTGCAGGTCGAGCATCCAGCCGGCTTCCTCGTCGGGCATCCGCGTGCTGACGATCAGCCCGTCGACGCGCTGCGCGAGCGCCTCGATCAGCGAGCGTTCGCGCGCCTGGCTCTCCTCGGTATCGACGAGCAGCAGCGTGTAGTCATGCTCGAGCGCGACGCGGTTCGCGCCTTTGACGACGTTCGTGAAGTACGGGTTGCTGATGTCGAGGATCACGAGGCCGATGGTGCGCGTGCGCCCGGTGATCATCGAGCGCGCGAGCGGGTTCGAACGGTAGCCGAGCCGCTCGATCGCTTCCTTGAGCCGCGCCTCGACGGCCGGCGAAAAGCGCTGCGTGCCGTTCACGTACTTGGACACCGTCGCGACCGACACGCCGGCTTCCGCCGCCACGTCGCGGATCGTCGGGGAAACTTTTTTCATTGGAAGGGTAACGTTTTCGTCAGCTTACGCCGGATTGTGGCAGAAAAAGCCCGCGTCCGGCCGCTGGCCGATATCGGGAAAGTGCGGACGACTGCGAACGGGTTTGGACATTGACGTTCGGCTTTTGTCACGCGTATAGTTGGAAAACGTTTTCCGACTTCGACCGATTCCACCGATTTCGGGCAACTTCCAGGACACCCTCAGGACAGATTCAAGGAGACTCGATGAACGCCTCATCCACCGGCGCACGCAAGCCGTTCGGGCGCCTGCTGCTGACCGGCGCGGCCGGCAACCTCGGCCGTCAGGTGCGCGGCGCGCTGGCGAACTGGGCCGACGTCGTGCGCGTGAGCGACATCGCCGCGCTGGACGACGCCGCCCCGCACGAAGAAACCCGTGTCGTCGACCTGGCCGACCGGCCGGCGGTGATGGAACTCGTCGACGGCGTCGACGCGATCGTCCACCTCGGCGGCATTTCGGTCGACGCGCCGTTCGACGATCTCGTCGATGCGAACATCACCGGCACGTACAACCTGTACGAAGCCGCGCGCAAGCACGGCGTGAAGCGGATCGTGTTCGCGAGCTCGAACCATGCGATTGGTTTTCATCCGGTCACGGAGGTGCTCGACGCCGATTCGCCGCTGCGCCCGGACAGTCTCTATGGCGTGACGAAATGCTTCGGCGAGTCGCTGTCGCGCTACTACTTCGACCGCTTCGGGATCGAGACGGTGTGCCTGCGGATCGGCTCGTCGTTCGAGGCGCCGAAGAATCCGCGCATGCTCGTGACGTTTCTCAGCTATCGCGACTTCATCGAGCTCGTGCGCTGCTCGCTGCTGACGAACCGCGTCGGGCACGCGATTGTCTACGGCGTGTCGGACAACCCGGTGAAGTGGTGGGACAACATGAAGGCCGGCTTCCTCGGCTTCCGGCCGCAGGACAGCTCCGAGCAGTTCGCGGGGCTGTTCCCGCCGACGGCGCCGACGGCCGAGTACGACGATCCGGCGCAGCGCTACCAGGGCGGCGGTTTCGTCGTCGGCGAGCCGATGGAGCGCAACGCGAAGTAGGCGTCGCACGCGTCGCCGGCATCGCGGCTCAGCGCAGGATGTCGGTCGCCTTGTGTGACGCGTCCACGCCGTCGATCAGGATCAACGGGCCGCTTGCGTGCCGGGCGCGCAGCGGCTGGATCCACCGGTACGCATCCGATTCGTACCATGCGCGCGCCGCGGCGAGATCGGGAAACGCAATCGCGATCAGGTCGCCGCGCCACACGCCTTCGCACACGTCGGGCCGCGCGCCGTGAATGACGAAATGGCCGTCGAACGGCGCGAGCGTGCCGTCGATGCGTTCGAGGTATTCGACGATGTCGTCGCACATTTCGACATCGTGCAGGTGGGCGATGGCGTAGGCGGTCATGGCGGGCTCCGGGGTGTCGATACGATGCGTCGATCGGTGCGGCCATGATCGGCGCGCGGGCGACGCGCGTCGATTACCTGCGACGTAAGCCAATCCACGTGGCCGTGCGCCGCGCACAGCCGGCGCCTACATGCGGCACGCGCGCTCACGCACGCTTGCGTACCGGCCGCGGGTGCGGCACCGGCGCAGGCGCCGATACCGCCTCGGCCTCTTCCTTGCACAGCTTGTCGAGCATGCGTTGCGCGGCGCCCGCGCAATCCTCGCCGGCGGGCTTGTTCGCGATCTCGTCGATCAGCGCCTGCAGGTTGCGCCGGTTCTGCGCGAGCCGCTGTTCGAGCAGCACGATTTCGTCGACCTTGTGCCGCAGCGCATGCAGCAGCTCGTCGCGCGGCCACGCGCCGAGATTGGGCGGCAGCACGGCGCGGATTTCGTCTAGCGCGAAACCCGCGCACTGCGCGCGGTCGATGATCGCGAGCCGCGTCAGCGCTTCCGGCCCGTATTCCCGATAGCCGTTCGCCTGCCGGCGTGCCGGTTCGAGCAGGCCGCTCGCTTCGTAGAACCGGATGCGCGACGCCGCGATGCCGCTGGCGCGCGCCAGCTCGCCGATTTTCATGGTGTGCTCCTGGGGCTTGACCTTGAAGTTGACTTTAAAGTTATGGTTGGGCATCGTCAATCGAGGATGCCCACCATGAACCTGTTTGCCCCCCTCACCCTGCCCAATGGCGCCGTCATTCCGAACCGGCTCGCCAAGGCCGCGATGGAAGAGAACATGGCCGATGCGGATCACGCGCCGTCCGACGCGTTGCTGCGCCTGTACCAGGCGTGGGCCGACGGCCGGGCCGGCCTGATCCTGACCGGCAACGTGATGGTGGACGGCCGCGCGATGACGGGGCCGAACGGCGTCGTGCTCGACAGCGACGCGCATCTCGACCGCTTCCGCCGGTGGGCGCAGGTCGCGCGCTCCGGCGGCGCGCACGTGTGGATGCAGATCAACCATCCGGGGCGCCAGATGCAGGCGGCGCTCGGCCAGACGACGCTCGCGCCGTCGGCCGTGCCGCTCGCGCTCGGCGCGCTGTCGAAGCAGTTTCCGGTGCCGAAGGAGATGACGGAAGCCGACATCGACGACGTGCGGCAGCGCTTCGTGCGCGCCGCGCAGCTCGCCGAGCAAGGCGGCTTCACCGGCGTGCAGATCCACGCGGCGCACGGCTACCTGCTGAGCCAGTTCCTGTCGCCGCTGACGAACCGCCGGCAGGACGCGTGGGGCGGCAGCATCGAGCACCGCGCGCGGCTGCTGCTCGACATCGTCCGCGCCGTGCGGGCGACGGTGTCGCCGGCGTTCGTCGTGTCGGTCAAGCTGAATTCGGCCGACTTCCAGCGCGGCGGCTTCAGCGCGGACGATGCGAAGCGCGTCGTCGAACTGCTGAATCCGCTCGGCGTCGATCTCGTCGAACTGTCGGGCGGCAGCTACGAAGTGCCGGCGATGCAGGGCGAGGCGCGCGACGGACGCACGCTGGCCCGCGAAGCGTATTTCCTCGAATTCGCGCGGGACATCGCGGCGGCCGCACGCATGCCGCTGATGGTCACGGGCGGGATCCGGCGCCGCGCGGTGGCCGAGCAGGTGGTCGCCAGCGGCGTGGCGATGGTCGGCATCGCGACCGCGCTGTCGATCGAGCCGAACCTGCCGCGCGACTGGCAGGCCGGCAAGGACAGCGCGCCGGCGCTGCAGCCGATCCGGTGGAAGAACAAGGCGCTGGGCGCGCTGGCGAACATGGCCGTCGTGAAGTTCCAGCTCGCCCGGTTGAGCGCCGGGCGGCGCACGCATCCGGGCGTGTCGCCGCTGCGCGCGCTGGTGTCGCAGCAGGTGGCCGCGCAGTGCCAGACGCGGCGTTACCGCAAGTGGATGGCGGGGCGGGCGGCGCGCCAGTCGTGAGGGCGGTGTGTGGTGCGGCCCGACACCGGCTCAGACCGGTGAGGTCGGTGTGCGGTGCGGCCCGACACCGGCTCAGACCGGTGAGGTCGGTGTGTGGTGCGGCCCGACACCGGCTCAGACCGGATACGCATCGTCGACCTTCAGATTCGCGAGCCGGAACAGCGTGCGCAGCGTCTGCGGATGAATGTCGCGGCGCGCGGCGAGCGACGTCAGCATGAAGTCGAGGACCTTCGCGTAGCGCAGCAGCACGAGGCAGCGCGCGAGATCCGCGTTGCCGCCGCGCATGCCTTCCGCGAAGTGGACCATCTGGGTCGACAGCGCGCGCGCCATCTCGAGTTCCATCTGCTGTTTCTCGGTCCATTCGGGCTGAGGCTGTTCGAGCAGTTTCGCGAGAAAGAGCTGGAACGACGTATCCGACGAGTTGGGCAGCGCATCCATGAGGAGCCTCGTTGCGTGCGTGGATCGTTCGGGCGTATCCGGGGGACGAATCGCGATCCGGGTTCATCTCCGCGCCGATCGGCGGCGCGGCTGTCACTGCAATGCGAATGCAGGTTCCGTACCAGCATCGCGATCCGGTTGTTGAGCATGGTTGACGCGGGGCGCGGCAGCGGCCATCCCGTCCCGCCGATACTGGCTCGCGCGGAAAATCGAAGAGGGCGCCCATACGCTGCGCGCGGTTGCGATCGGCTGCGCGACACGGGCCGGACGGATGAAATGCTTCAGCGATGTAACGTAACGCCGCGCCAAAACCGGCTCATGTTGCCTCGACGAACAGGTGGCATGTCGCGGCTCGCGTGCGTCGACGGCGTCCGGTCGGTGTCCGTGCGCGTCGGGCGGGTTGCGCGCGGCGAACCGCGACGACACCCGCCGCACGAAAAAATGCCGCGACGCATGCGCCGGATGTTTCATAACCGAGACGTTTTTGCGCGCGGCGATCCGGATGCGCATGCAACCGACGTCGCCCACGCCATCCAACTGGCCCAGCGAATAACCGGACAACTGTCCATGGGCAGCCGAGCCGCGATTGCGAACAATCTCCGCATCATCCCTGCGAGGTTCGACATGAGCGTTCACACCTTCTTCTCGGCCAACCTGCTGCTGGCCTACGCGGCCTATTTCGTCGGCTCGGCCAGCCCCGGCCCGAGCAATCTCGCGATCATGTCGGTTGCCGCGAACCATGGCCGCAAGGCGGCGCTCGCGTTCGCGCTCGGCGTCATCTCGGGCGCGATGTTCTGGGCGACGGTGGCCGCGCTCGGCGTATCGGCGGCGCTGCTCGCGTGGTCGAAGCTGCTGGTCGCGATCAAGCTGTTCGGCGGCGTGTATCTGCTGTGGCTCGCGTTCAAGTCGGGCCGCACCGCATGGTCGGCCAGGGCGGCCACGACGCTGAAGGCTGCGCCCGAGCGGAAGCTGTCGCGCTTCTATGCACGCGGCGCGATGCTGCACCTGACGAATCCGAAAGCCATCCTGGTGTGGGTGTCGATCGTCGCGCTGTCGTCGAACGGCGCGGGCGCGGCGCGAGGCGCCGTCGTGCCGGGCTGCATCGTAATCGGATGCCTGGTGTTCGGCAGCTATGCGCTGGTGTTCTCGACGGACGGCGCGCGCCGGCTGTACGTGCGCGGCCGGCGCGCGATGGAGGCGTGTCTCGCGGTGGTGTTCGGCGTGGCGGGGATCCGGTTGCTGGCGTCGAACGTGTAATCGCGATGTCCGGCATCCGCGCATATTCCGTGCTCGCGCACATCGACGCGACGCGTGTCGTACTCGCGATCCACGAAAAGGATCCGGACGACCGGAAGGAAGTGCCGGCCGCGCTCGCGCGGTAGTCCGCCGACTCGCGACGGACAACGCGGGCGCGACACGCCGGGCGGGCGCGGCGACGCCCGCGCCCCGCTTCAGAAAATGAAGCCCGTGTTGATGAACTTCGAGTGGTGATCCGACACGATCGAATCGAGCAGCTGCTTGCTGCCGTCGGTCTGCTTCGCCGCGACCATCGAGCGGATCGAGAACGCGCGCAGCGCATCGGTCACCGACAGCGTGCCTTCCGCCGAGTCCTTGCGTCCCGCGAACGGGAACACGTCGGGCCCGCGCTGGCACTGGCAGTTGATGTTCACTCGGCACACCTGGTTGACGAGCGGATCGACGAGCGCGCCGATCTGTGCCGGATCGGAACCGAAGATGCTGACCTGCTGGCCGTGCTCCGACGTGGTCACGTAGTCGAGCGCGGTGTCCACGTCGTCGAACGGCGCGACCGGGATGATCGGCCCGAACTGCTCCTCGCGGTACAGCTTCATTCCTTCGGTCACCGGATACACGACGGCCGGATAGAACAGCGTCTTGCTGAACTCGCCGCCCGAGTGGTTGACGACCTGCGCGCCCCTGGCCTTCGCGTCGTCGATCGCGTCGGTCATGTATGCGGTGCGATGCATGCCCGGCAGCGGCGTGATGCTGACGCCTTTTTCCCACGGCATGCCGATCTTCAGCTGTTCGAGCGCGGCGGTGAAGCGCTTCAGGAATTCGTCGACGATCGACCGATGCACGAGCAGCATCTTCAGCGCGGTACAGCGCTGGCCGTTGAACGACAGCGCGCCGAGCAGGCACTCCTTCACGGTGAGGTCGAGATCGGCGTCCGGCAGCACGATCGCCGCGTTCTTCGCGTCGAGGCCGAGGATCGCGCGCAGCCGGTGCGACTTCGGATGCTGCTTCTTCAGGTGATCGGCGACCTTGCTCGACCCGATCAGCGCGAGCACGTTGATCTTGCCCGACGCGAGCATGTGCGGCACGACCACCGCGCCCGGCGCGTAGATCGTGTTGATCACGCCTTTCGGGAACGCGTCGCGGAACGCCTCGAGCAGCGGCTCGAACAGCAGCGTGCCGTACTGCGGCGGCTTGAACACCACGGTGTTGCCCATCAGCAGCGCGGGGATCAGCGTCGCGAAGGTTTCGTTCAGCGGATAGTTGTACGGCCCCATGCACAGCACGACGCCGAGCGGCGTGCGGCGGATCTGGCCGATCGTGCCTTCCGCGATCACGAAGCGCGAGTTCGCGTTGTCGAGCTCCTTCAGCGCGTCGATCGTCTGCGTCATGTACGTGACGGTGCGGTCGAACTCCTTCTGCGAATCGGCGAGGCTCTTGCCGATCTCCCACATGATCAGGTTCACGACCCGCTCGCGCTGCGTGACCATCCGCTTGATGAAGTCCTGCATGCACGCGATGCGCTGCTCGACCTTCATCGTCGGCCACTCGCCGCGGCCCGAGTCGTACGCGCGCACCGCGGCGTCGAGCGCCGCGTCGCTTTCCGTCTCGCCCATCACCGGGTAGCTGCCGATCTCCATCTGCGCGACGCTGCCGTCCTGCTGGCGCACGCATACGGGCGACAGCACGGTCTTGGTCGTGCCGTCCCACGCGCGCAACTCGCCGTCGACGAGCGACACGCGCTGGTGGATCGGCGCGGCGAGCCGGAACTCGGCGGGGATGTCCTGATAGGCGGGAAACAGCTGCTGCAGGGAAGCGGAATCGGGCATGACGGTCTCGTTTGACAGGTGTCCGGGAAGGACGGGCAATGCGGAATCCTGAGCTGAATGATCCTCGATCCTGAATCGGCATCATGACGCGCGGACGTCGAAGCGTCACGCGGCGGCGTGGCCGAAGCGCGGAATGGAACCAGTTCCATTAGAAAAGAACGCCGGGTCGATTGCAAGATTTGCCGAATGCGATCGCGCAATCCGTAAGCGTTTTGAAGGACTGTTTCCGAATGCCGGGAATAAGTCGCTCGGCGCATGCGCAAACGTTTCACTGCGACCGGTTTGGGCGGATAATGGCTTGGCGCGGTGAAGTAAAAAATGCCCCGGAACCTGAGAGAAAACAGACGCAGTGAAGAAATGAGAGAAGGTCCGCCGCGCTGCCGAAGCGAGGTCGGCTGCCCGGAGCGCCGGGTCGGGGTTGCCCGCCCGGCGCGCACCGGACCTCCCGCGGTACGCCGCGATCACTCGACGTCTTCGTCGTCCACCGCATCGAGATCGTCTCCATCCTCGTCCCTTCCCGGCGCCGCATACGCGCTTGCCTGTTCCAGCAGCCACGCGCGAAACGACTCCAGCGGCTTGCTGTGGCTGAACTCCGTCGGATACACGAGGTAGTACGCCGAATCGCCGACCGTCGTCGCGTCGCACGGCACGACGAGGCCGAGCTGCTGCAGCTGTTCCTCGACGAAGAACTTCGGCACCAGCGCGATCCCGAGCCCGGCCGCGGCCGCGCTGATCAGCATCGTATGCAGTTCGTAGCGCACGCCCTGCATCGTGCGGATGTCCTCGACGCCGTGCGTCTCGAACCATTGCGCCCATGCGCCGGGGCGTGTGGTCGAGTGCAGCAGCGGATACGCGAGCAGATCCTCCACGCGTTTGACCGGCCCGTCGAGCAGCGCGGGCGAGCAGATCGGCACGACTTCCTCGCCGAACAGATAGTCGGACGACGTGCCGGGCCAGGTCGGTTTGCCGTAGTGGATCGCGGCCTCGAAGTGCGTGTCCTCGAACGAGAACAGGTCGGTGCGGCTGCCCATGTTCACGCGCACGTCCGGCGTGCGGTCGTAGAAGCTCTTGATGCGCGGGATCAGCCAGTGCGACGCGAAGGTCGGCAGCACGGCGAGCTCCAGGTAGCCGCCGCCGCTGCCGTGCGCGATGATCGACAGCGTGTCGCGATCGAGCGACTCCAGTGCGCGCCGCACCTGCGTGCCGTACAGCTTGCCGGCGCGCGTCAGCACGACGCGCTGCTTCACGCGCGCGAACAGCCGCACGCCGAGGCTCGCCTCGAGCGTCGCGATCTGCCGCGATACCGCGCTTTCGGTCAGGAACAGCTCCTTCGCCGCGTGCGTGAAGCTCTCGTGGCGCGCCGCGGCTTCGAAAGCCACGAGCGCACCCATGTTGGGGATCTTGAATTTGCGCATGATGCTCGTTTCATCTGACGAACGGACCGGCCCGCGGCGGGCCGGCGGACCAGTGCGGGGACCGCGAATAATTCCAAAAACTCATCACATGTCAATTTAATCTCGCTTTACGCCCCGCTGCAACCCTTTGAATAATGCATCCCACGCAAGGCATGGCGCCCGCTGGGCGGCCGGCCACCCGAGTTGCCGGCACGTGTGCCGGCGGTCCTCCGACACGAGAATCCTGATGCGCAATCCGAATATCGAGAGCTTGCTGACGAAGCTGCTGGGACAGGCGAAGACCGACGCCCTGTTCGCGACCCTGAACATGCCGGCCATCCTCGACGAATGGGAAACCGACGTCGTCACGCGCGCGGAAATCGCCCAGGCGATGAACATGGCGCTATTCGAAGGGCTGCTCGAACGTTCGGCGAACGGCCGCGCGTACACGGCCGATGCCATCGAGAACGGCGGCTCGGTCTACTTCGACCACGGCGCGCTGCGCACGGTGCGCTGGCCGCACACGGGCGCGCTGCCGCCGGGCGAAGCCGCGTTCACGCGCATCCTGCGTCCGCTCGGCTTCCGCCTGAACGGCCGTTATCCGCTCGACAAGCTCGGCATGACCGGCCGCGCCTACGCCCATGAAGACGCGCCGGACGAGATCGCGCAATTCTTCGTCAGCGAACTGCATCCGGAACGTTTCTCGAAGGAATTCCAGCAGGCCGTGACGAACGTCGTGAGCTCGTCGCGCGATCCGCTGTCGCCCGCGGCCGTCGCGCTGCTGTGGGAAATCGAGCGCGAAGGCGGGTTGCCGCTCGACGCCGCGCATGCGCTGCTGCCCGAGATCGTCGGCGCGTTCGCCCGCCAGCACGACCTGCCGAACGAACTCGATTACGAAACGCTGCTGCTTGAATCGGCCGAGATGGCGTGGATCGCGACGGAAGGCAACGCATTCAACCATGCGACTGATCGCGTAACCGACGTGTTCAAGCTGTCCGACGACGAGAAGGCGAAGGGCCGGCCGATGAAGCCGGAAGTCGAGCGCTCGCGTTCGGGCCGCGTGTTCCAGACCGCGTATCGCGCGGACATCGTCGAGCGCGAGTTCCGCACGCGCGACGGCGACACGGTGAAGCGCAACGTGCCGGGCTCGTTCTACGAATTCATCACGCGCCGTCGCACGTTCGACCAGGCGGCGCGCCGCTGGGTGACGGACCTGCGTTTCGATGCGGGCAACGCGCAGGGCATCTTCAAGATGACGGCGAACGCGGCGAAGTAAACGAAGTAAGCGACGCACGATAATGGACGGGCCGGCGGCTGATGACAGCCGCCGGCCCGTTTGCGTTGCATGGGCGCCGTGATCGTCAGAACAGGTGCGTGACCAGATGGAACGACACCAGCACGCCGACCGGCACGCCGAGCAGCCATGCGATCAGATACTTGCCCATGTCGTTGTCCTTCGCGTGGCCGCGTCGCGGGATGCGGCGCGGCGGGGTGAGACGACTGGCGCGTTACAGCGCGCGATCGAAATCCTTCAACTGCTGCTCGGCTTCGTCGCGCGCGATCCCGTAACGCTCCTGGATCCTGCCGACCAGATAGTCGCGGTTGCCTTCGGCGACGGCGAGATCGTCGTCGGTCAGCTTGCCCCACTTGGCTTTCAGCTTGCCGGTCAACTGCTTCCATTGACCCTTGATCTTGTCTTCGTTCATCGTTCGCTCCTGGAGTAAGGGGGAGAAAAGCGCGGCGCGCGGCCGCGCGACAGTTCAGGCCTTCGCTTTCAAGCCGGATGCGTCGACGTGCTTCAAGCCCTTGATCGCGCGCGTCACGGCGACGGCCTTCTTCACCGCGATCCTCGACGGCAGCACGCCCGTCAGCGTGACGACGCCGTCGACCGTCTTCACGCTGACGTGCGTGCTCTTCAGGCCTTCGGCGGTCGCGAGTTCGCTCTTCACCTTGGTCGTGATCCACGTATCGGTGACGGGCTGGTTCGATTCGGTCGCCATGCCGTTGTCGGCCGGCGACGACGACTTTGCCTGCGCCGCATGCGTGAGCGGTGCGGCGGCGAGCAGACAGGCGGTGCTGACGGCGAGCAGCGTCGAAAGGTGCGAGATCCCGCAGATGGAGGCCGTGTTGAAGTGCGCGGACGGCGGCACGAAGGCGGTCGTCGTCGCCGGTCAGCCGATCGACATGAACGGCGAAGCGGGCATGCTGTTCACGTTCATGGATCTCGAGCCGCGCAAGCAGGCCGGCAAGCTCCAGGAGAAGGCCGGCGAGGCGGCCGATGTGGTGCGCAAGCATACGGGCACCGACACCCATATCGACCGGCACTGAGCGCCATTGACCGAATCGCGCGATGTGCACGCGTCGCGGCTGCCTGACACAGCGATGATGCATCATCGGCATTACCGGGCGCGGCCCCGAGGCAACGGCACTGGCGCGCAATCAGCCTGATGTTTCTCCGTCCCGGCCCGCCGTCGCGCGGGCCGCGTGCCGTCGGTCATGACGGCACTTGATGACAATTCCTCACAACGTAGTTCCGATATTTCGTTTGCTGCACGCGTATTGGCTACCCACAATCGGTTCACCTCTTTCGCGCCGACAGGTTCCCCGGAGACAGAACCGCGGTGATCGACCGGCAGGCGACGCGCCATTGGCGACGCCCCGCCGGCAGGAACATTCGCCGGGCACGCGGGAGGTCGCCGGCGCGCGATGGTCGCGCGTCGCATCCCGACCCACACAAGAAGGATTGGCCGATGACGTTCCGCATTCGTTCGCTTTCCGGCATCGCACTGACCGCCGCGATCTTCGCGTTCCAGACGGGCGCGGCCCACGCGCAGGAGACGGTCGTCAAGGTCGGCGTGGCCGTGCCGCTGACCGGCGGCGGCGCCGCCTACGGCAAGGACATCGAGAACGGCGTGCGCATGGCCGTCGACGAGGCGAACGCGGCGCATACGACGATCGGCGGCAAGCCGGTGAAGTTCGTCGTCGCGTCACAGGACGACCAGAGCGATCCGCGCATCGGCGTGCAGGCCGCGCAGCAGCTGACCGACGCGCAGGTGGCCGTCGTGATCGGCCACTTCAATTCGGGCACGACGCTGCCCGCGTCGAAGCTCTACGCGAAGGCCGGCATTCCGATGATCACGCCGTCGGCGACCAATCCCGACATCACGCGCGCCGGGCTCGGCACCGTGTACCGCGTGATCGCCACCGACGCGCAGAACGCCGGCAATGCCGGTGCGTATGCGGCGAGCGTGACCAAGGCGAAGCGCATCGCGATCATCGACGACCGCACGGCGTTCGGCCAGGGCGAAGCCGACGAATTCGAGAAGGCCGCGAAGGCGAACGGCGGCACGATCGTCGCGCGCGAATTCACGAATGACAAGGCCGTCGACTTCAGCGCGCAGCTCACCAAGATCAAGAGCACGAATGCCGACCTGGTGTTCTTCGGCGGCCTCGACGCGCAGTCCGCGATGCTGGTCAAGCGCATGCGCCAGCTCGGCATCCGCGCGCAGTTCCTGGCGGGCGGCGGCGTGATGAACGTGAACTTCATCAGGCTCGCGGGCAATGCGGCCGAGGGCGCCGCCGTGTGGGAATACGGGCAGCCGCTGTCGCGTCTCGCGAAGGGCAAGCAGTTCGAAACCCGATTCAAGCAGAAGTACGGCGTCGACATGCTCGCGTATGCGCCGTTCGCGTACGACGCGACGTGGATCGCGATCAACGCGATGCAGAAGGCGAATTCGACCAAGCCGGCCGATTTCAACGGCGCGCTGAAGACCACGCGCTACGACGGCATCACCGGCACGATCGCGTTCACGAACACGGGCGACCTGAAGAACCCGAGCTCGACGCTGTATGAAGTGAAGAACGCCGCGTGGCAGCCCGTCACCACGCAGACGGCGGACTGAATCGCCGAACGCGCGCGGACTTTCGCGGCGACGCCGGACGTGCTGAAATACCCAGGGCGATCGGATGCGATCGCGGCGCATGTCGGGGCGATTCGCCGGGCGGTCCGCCCGCACGGCGCCGCGCGCGACGCGGCACGAACAACCTTCGGGTGCGGCCGGCTGGCCGCGCCTTTCACGTGCAACTGGAGTCAGTCGTGAGTTCTCAAGTCGTCATCGTCGGCGGTGGTGTGATCGGCAGCTCGATCGCCTATTTCCTGCGTGCTACCGATCCGACGGTGTCCGTGACCGTCATCGAACGCGATCCCACCTATGCGAAGTCGTCGTCGGCGCTGTCGGCCGCGTCGATTCGCCAGCAGTTCTCGACGCCGCTGTCGATCGAGATGTCGCTGTTCGGGATCGACTTCCTGCGCACGATCGGCGAACGGCTCGAGGTCGACGGCAACCGGCCGTCGATCGATCTGCATGAAGGCGGTTACCTGTTCCTCGCGACGCCGGCAGGCGATGCGACGCTGCGCGAGAACCACGCGCTGCAGACGAGGCTCGGGGCCGATATCCGCTTGATGGATCGCGATGCGCTGCGTGCGAAGTTTCCCTGGCTGAATGTCGACGATCTCGTGTCGGGCGCGTATGGCGTGAGCGGCGAAGGCTGGTTCGACGGCTACGGGCTCGTGCAGGCGCTGCGCAAGAAGGCGCAGGCGCTGGGCGCGCGCTACGTGCCGGCCGATGTGGCCGGCGTCGTTCGCGACGGTCGCAAGGTGACGCACGTGGTGACGAGCGACGGCGAGCGTTACGCGTGCGACACGCTCGTCAACGCGGCCGGTGCATGGGCGCGCACGCTGTCGTCGATGATGGGCATCGACCTTCCCGTGCATGCGCGGCGTCGCAGCATCTTCAACGTGTCGTCGCCGGCGAAGCTCGCCGATTGTCCGCTGCTGATCGATCCGACGGGCGTGTATTTCCGGCCGGAAGGGCGCACGTATATTTGCGGGACATCGCCGAGCCCCGATCGCGATCCCGACGACCTGCCGCTCGACGAGGTCGATCACGACCTGTTCGATGAAGTGATCTGGCCGACGCTCGCGAATCGCGTGCCGGAGTTCGAGGCGCTGCGTGTCGAGAACTGCTGGTCCGGGTACTACGAGTACAACGTGTTCGATCACAACGCGATCATCGGGCATCACCCCGGGCTCGACAACGTCGTGTTCGCGAACGGGTACAGCGGGCACGGACTGCAGCAAGGGCCCGCGACGGGGCGTGGCGTCAGTGAACTGATTCTGGGCGGGCGATATGAAACGCTCGACCTGTCGTCGCTCGGCTGGGCGCGTGTGCTCGAAAACCGGCCGATCGTCGAAAAGAACGTCGTGTAGCGCGGCGTGACCGCCCGGTGTGGCGTGGGCGGGATTCTCCTTGTGTCTCAATCTGATTGGCCCGGCTTTGCCGGGCATTTTTTTATCCAAGTTATCGTCCGGACCTCCGAAGGGTCGAGGAAAAATTCCCCACCCTGTTCGGACGGTGATCAGCCGGCGATGCGATCGGATGTTTTCCGGGCCGCGCGGCGTCATGCGACGTGGTCGCGCAGTGCTCGCCGCAGGATCTTTCCCGAGCCGGTCTTCGGCAGGTCGGCGACGAACGAAACGAGCCGCGGAATCTTGTAGGCGGCAAGGCGCGTCCGGCAAAAATCCAGCAGTTCCTGCTCGGTCACCGTCTTGCCGTGCGCGACGACGACGAAGGCTTTCGCCAGTTCTCCCTTCAGCGGATCCGCGACGCCGACCACGGCCGCCATTGCCACGGCGGGATGCTCGCACAGCGCGCTTTCCAGCTCGGCGGGGTAGATATTGAAACCGCCGGTGATGATCATGTCCTTAAGGCGATCGACCACGTAGAGATAGCCGTCGGCGTCCATGTAGCCCAGGTCGCCGGTGAGCAGGAACCCGTCGGCGTCGATGGCTTCCGCGGTTGCGTCCGCGCGGTTCAGGTAGCCTTTCATCGTCAACGGCCCCCGCAGCGCCAATTGTCCGGTTTCGCCGTGCGGCAGCGCTTTTGTCGGGTCGTCCGGCGCGACGATGCGGGCCTGCATCGGCGGCAGCGGGACGCCGATGGAACCAAGGCGCCGCTCCCCGAGCAGCGCGTGCGTGGTCCCCAGCCCGCCCAGCTCGGTCATCCCCCAAAGCTCCAGCAGCGGGGTGCCGAAGCGCGCCTCCACCTCGCGCATCTTCGCGACCGGCATGGTCTGGCCGCCGACGGTGCAGCGCGTCAGGCTGGAGAGATCGTACGTGTCGAACTCGGGACAATCGAGCAGGTACAGATACATGGTCGGCACGCCCTCGAAAAGGGTTGCGCGATACGTCTCGATGCTGCGCAGGATGGCTTCCGACTCGAATGTCGTGTGGAGTATCAGGGTCATCCCGTAGGTGATGGCGCATTGCATCACGACGTTGCCGTAGACGTGCGACAGCGGCAGCGCGCTTACGACGGTGTCGGCATCGGTGCGCCGATGCAGCGTTGCCGTCATCGCTACGTTCAGCAGGATAGCGCGATGGGTCAGCATCGCGCCTTTCGGCTTGCCGGTCGTGCCGGACGTGTAGGCGATCGTGCCGACCTCGTCGAGCCGGTCCGGATCGACGCCGGAAATCGGCTCGGCCGGCGTTGCGGTCCAGTCCGCGAACGTCTCGACCGCTTCGCCGTCGCCTTCGAACGACACCAGGACGGGTCCGGTTTCCTCCCCAAGCGCTGCCCGAAGGGCCAGCAGCTTGTCGCGCAGCCCGAATACCACCGCCGCTGCGCAATCCCGCACGATGAACGCGGCCTCCGGCCCCGTCAGCATCGGGTTGAGCGGATTGACCGTGCAACCCGCCTTGAGGATTCCATAGTAGGCCACGATCCATTCCGCGGAGTTCGGCGCAAGGAGGGAGATGGTGGTGCCCGGGCCGTAGCCGCGGCGCTGCAGGCGCGTCGCGACACCGGAGGACAAGCGATCGAGATCGACGAAAGTGAAGTGCCGGTCATCCGTCACCAGCGCCGTTTTTTCGCCAAAGCGCGCGGCGGCGCCGGCGATCAGCGCACCGATTGAAGTCTCCATTCCCGTTCTCCGATAGGTTTCGCGACGGCGCCCGCGCCGTGCGGTTCCGGCTGCTCGTATGGACGGCGGCCGGAAGTCACTTTAATCGGCAAGCTGGCGGGAAGTCTGTCTCGTATGGAACAATCTCGCGAACGAGCCCGCATTCATCCGCACGACCATGAAGACGTCCGACGAACTGCTCCTGACCACGCCGTGGTTCCCGGCACTGCCGCAACGCCTGCAGGACGGGATTCGCAACGACGTACGCCTGATGATCGTGGAGGCCGGCGGTTACGTCTGTCGGCGCGGCGACGCGAGCCGCTGCTGGTTCGGCGTGGTGGATGGCCTGATCAAGGTGTGCAACACGTCGAGCGACGGGCGGCTGATGACGTTTGCCGGCCTGCCGCCGGGTGCGTGGTTCGGGGAGGGGACGGTCCTGAAGTCTGAACCCTGGCACTACGACGCCATTGCGCTGCGTCCGTCCCGGATTGCCTGCCTGCCATCCGCGTCGTTCTTCCGGTTGCTCGACGAAGACATCGCGTTCACGCGCTTCCTGCTCGAACACGTCAACGAGCGGCTCGGACAGTTCATGGCGACGCTGCAGAGCGATCGGCTCACCGAACCGGCATTGCGGGTCGCCAACTGCCTGCTCGTGATGTTCAATGCGCGCCTGTATCCGCTGGGCAACGTCGAGATCCAGCTCACGCAGGAAGAAATCGGCTATCTCTGCGGCGTCACGCGCCAGAAGGTCAATCTCGCCGTTCGCCGGATGGAAACGCTCGGCCTGCTGAGCGTCAGCTATGGCCGCGTCACGGTCACCGACCTGGCCGGATTGCGCCGTTTCGCGACGCGCACGCCCTGAGCGCAGGCTTGCGCCGCAGATTGTGCCGCGTTTCCGCTCTAGAAGATCCAAAGTGGACCGTTCGCCAAAACAGACGGATGCCATTGTCCGCTCTGGTGCCCGAGCCCCCGTGCCAGCCTCGCTCGCGAACGACTGCTTTCGTCCATGAGGCAGTCACATACTCCACGAACAGTCGAACGGCCGCTTCGGGTGGCAACGGCCGGTTGTGTCCGCCGGCAACCGGCCATCAGCGGAAGTTCAAGCACGTTCGCCGAATGTTCGCTTACGGCCCATGAAGGGGCATTCGCCGGCACCAGTCTTCGGAAGCTCAGGCGGCGGTTCCGTGCAGCAAGCGGCCATTCGATTCGCGACAACGAATGCTGCTTTGTTGGCCGTTCGATATCCGGCCATGTGCGCCGCGAAAAGTGGTCCCCGGCGGCCACGACGATGACGAGGGTTCCTACCCATGCATATTGGCGAACGTGCCTACTGACGCGCGACGGTCATCGAGAGAACAGTTGATCCACGAGCCTGCGGGGCCGGCGAATCCGGCACCGTGGTTCGCCGCGTCTTGCGGCAACACGGCACTTTCGAGGAGAAACATCATGATCAACAGAAGCCGTACTGCGTTCGTGCTGGCGGCGGTTGCGCTCGGCGTCGCGCCGCTGAGCAGTCATGCGGACGAGATGATCCATGTCAAGCTCACGGACAACGCGATTCAACTCGATGCCGGCACAGTGAAGGCCGGGCGGGTCACGTTCGAGGTGAACAACGCAGCGAACGGCAGTACCGAACATGAGCTTGTGGTGCTGAGGACAGACATGGACGACGCGCATCTGCCCGTCCAAAAAGGCCAGGTCACGGAAAGCCGGTTCAAGAAAATGGGCGAGGTGGAGGACCTGGAGCAGGGTTCGACCAAGCGCCTGTCATTGAAGCTTGCGCCAGGACGCTACGTGCTGATTTGCAACCGGCCGGGGCACTATGAGATGGGCATGCACACATCGTTCGTCGTTGCGCGCTGAGCCGAGGCACGCCTGTCCCGCCTTTGCAGCGGATCGATAGCGACAGTAGCGCTACTTTTGCGAACGCCTGTGGGAAAGGCCCCG
This sequence comes from Burkholderia sp. Bp9140, assembly GCF_003853425.1. NCBI lineage: Bacteria > Pseudomonadati > Pseudomonadota > Betaproteobacteria > Burkholderiales > Burkholderiaceae > Burkholderia > Burkholderia sp. Bp9140. The sequence goes on along the minus strand of NZ_QTPQ01000024.1, from coordinate 79,803 downwards.
GTCGAGCGATTTCATCAATCTGTTGCATCGACGGGTTGAATCCGCAACGATGATCGGTCATTCGGCGGGAGAATATCCACCGGCTGCAATGGGCCGGCAAGCGACGCCCATGGAAATCCACGAAGAACCTTGTTTGTCGGCGCGTGGATGCAGGCGGTGCTTTTGATGCGCGCGCGACTCACGCCAGCAGGCACGCAATGAGATCGTGGGTCGTGCGGACTTCGTACTTCCGCAGCAAGCTCGCGCGATGGATATCGACGGTGCGTGGACTGATGCTCAGCTCCTTGCCGATTTCCTTGCTGGTCAGGCCGTGAACCAGGAATGCGGCGACGTCGCGCTCGCGATCGGTCAACGTGCTGGCGACGTCGGGATGCTTGGCGTCGCCCGACAGGTCGGTGAAGGTCCAGATGGCCAGCTCGAACGGCCGCTTCGGGTTGTATCCGAAGCCGCACACGGTGACCCAGAAATGGCTGCCGTCGACACGGCGCATGATGCGGTCGTCGCTGAACCCGGCATGTTTCGCGAGCAGCGGCGCAAGGCGGCGGCCGGTCGTCGCGAAGTCCTTCTGCTGCGGATACAGCTTCGCGAACGACTGGTCGACGATGTCGTCGCGGGTCGCCCTGAACAGTTGCAGCGCCTTCTCGTTGCAGTCGACCATGATGCGCTCCCTGGCCACGATCGCCGCGACGGGCAGATGCCTGAAGAGATCTTCGTAGTCGAGGCTGGGCATCGAGTCGGTCATGTTCGGCATCTTGTCGACGGGGCCGAACCGGGTTCGGACCCGGGCTATCTATCGGGCAGGGTTGCGCCTGCCTGATTGTAGCGGTAGCGCTTGCAAGAAACTCATCGGACGTGAAAGACGCAGCAATCGTGCCCTTCGCCCGCACACCGGACTTCCGCCGAATGCGCGCGCGGGCCTTTGCTCGCCGTATCGGCCGCGGTGTCGTTGACCCAGTCCATCGCACCGGCGAACCAGCCCGCGAACATGTAGCACAGCTTGCCGTGCTTGTCGGGCTGCGCCAGAACGAAGGACGAATGGTGCAGATGGATGCGCGCATGCGATGTCGCCGGGTCGGCTTCGGCGAGGGTGAACACGCCCCAGCCGCGCTGCGACAGCCGCTTCAGATAATGCTCGAATACGGCCATGCCGCCGATGCCGTGCTGCTTCGCCTCCTCGTCGCACCAGTGATAGGCCGACTTGTAGCCAGCCTTGTAGAGAATCGACGCATAGGCTTCGCGGCCGAGCGCCTCTTCGACGGCGACATGATTGTTCGTGAAGAAGTGGCGCGGCACGTACAGCATCGGCAGCGCGTCGGTGGTCCAGACACCGGTATCCGGATCGACGTCGATGGGCAATTGTGGCTGCATGGCGGGTGCGCAGGTGTCGTGCGGTGGTTCAACCGTTCCAGACTTCGCCGAATACCCGCAGCCAGTTTTCGCCCATCACCTTCTTGATGCGCGACTCGCTCCAGCCGGCGCGCTGCATCGCGGCCGTGAGGTTCGGGAATTCGCCGATCGTGCGGATGCCTTCCGGATTGACGACCTTGCCGAAGTCCGTCAGGCGACGATAGCGGCCCTTGTCGTGCGTGATCCAGTCGAAGAACTCGGTGCTGTAGCCCTGCGTGAAGTCCGTGCCGATGCCGACCTTGTCCTCGCCGATCAGGTCGATCACGTACTCGATCGCTTCGAGATAATCGTCGATGGTTGCGTCGGCGCCGCGTCGCAGGAACGGCATGAACATCGTGACGCCCACGAAGCCGTTTGCTTCGGCGATCTCGCGCAGTTGATCGTCCGTCTTGTTGCGCGGATGTTCTTTCAAGCCGGACGGGCAGCAGTGCGAGTAGGTGACCGGCTTCTTCGAACAGGCGATCGCGTCGGACGATGTCTTCGCGCCGACGTGCGAGAGATCCACCATGATGCCGACGCGGTTCATCTCCTGAATCACTTCGCGGCCGTATCCGGACAAGCCGCCGTCCGGTTCGTAGGAACCCGTGCCGACGAGGTTCTGCGTGTTGTAGCAGAGCTGCACCACATTCACGCCGAGTTCCTTGAACACTTCGATGTAGCCGAGGTTGTCCTCGAACGCATACGAATTCTGGAAGCCGAGGATGATGCCGGTCTTGTTCTCCTGCTTCGCGCGCAGGATGTCGTCCGTCGTGCGCACCAGCGTGAGGATCTCACTGTATTCGCGGATCTGCTGCTTCATTTCCGCGATGTTGTCGATCGTCTTCTGGAAGTCTTCCCACACGGAGACCGTGCAGTTGACGGCGGTGACGCCGCCCTTGCGCATGTCTTCGAACACCGAGCGCTCGAATCTGGAAATGTTCAGGCCGTCGATGATGATGCTGGCGTCGTGAAGGCTGGTCATGGTGTCCCTCTATGCGTTGATCTTCTTGCGTGACAGGCGCTCAGACGGCGCGTTCGACGCCGCGCTTGGCGGACTGGGCGGTTCTCGCGGTTGCCGGACCGGCTTCCTCGAGTGCCGTCTTCGACGTTTCCGGCAGTGCCAGGCCGCCGATCATCGCGAAGATCGACACGGCGATCAGGTAGTACGCGGGCGACAGGTTCGTTCCGGTCGCGGAGATCAGCCACGTGGCGACGAGCGGGGCGGTGCCGCCGAAGATCGTGTAGGCGAGGTTGTAGGTGATCGCGGACGCCGTATAGCGGGTTTTCGTCGCGAACACTTCCGACATCAGCGGTGCCGTCACCACGCCCGAGAACACCGCGCCGATGGCGAGCAGCGCGACGCCGATCAGCGATTGAGACAACACGCCCGAGCCGCCCAGCGAGAACGCCGGATAAACCGACACGATGATGAAGACGCCGGTCGTCGCGATCGTCGCGCGGCGGCCGACGAGGTCGGAGAACAGGCCGGCGAGCGGGCACAACGCCGCTGCGAAGAGCAGGGCGAGCACCGTCACGAGAAGCGACGTGCCGCGGGACAGGTGCCCGGCCACTTGCAGGTAAGTCGAGAAATACGTCGTGAACGTGTAGAACGACAGCGCCGTCACGGACACGAACGCGCCGAGCTTCAGGATATTCCACGACTGCGAATGCAGCGTTTCCATCAGCGGGGCATGTGCAACGTCGTGCTTGCCTTCGAGCGCCTGGAACGCGGGCGTTTCATTCAGGTTGACACGCAGGTAGACGCCGATGAGGCCGACCGGTGCCGCGATCAGGAACGGCACGCGCCAGCCCCAGTCGATCATCGCCTGCGACGACAGCGACGACTCGAGCAGATAGGCCACCACCGCCGCGCAAGCGAACGACGAGAAGGTCGACACCGGCACGAAGCTGCCGAAGAATGCGCGGCGGCGGCGCGGGGCATGTTCCATCACGTAGGCGCATGCGCCGGCGTATTCGCCGCCCGCGGAAAAGCCCTGGACGCAGCGGATGATCGTGAGCAGAAACGGTGCCAGGTAGCCGATGCTCGCGTAGGTCGGGAGAAGACCGATCAACGTCGTCGAGCCGGCCATCATCAGGATCGTCAGCGCCAGCGTGCGCTTGCGGCCGATCCGGTCGCCGATGACGCCGAAGATGAGGCCGCCGAGCGGGCGGAATGCGAAGGCCACCGCGAAGACGGCGAACGTCTTCAGGAGTCCGATCGTCGGGTCGCCGCTCGGGAAGAATTCGCGCGTCAGGATGGTGGCGAGAAAGCCGTATGCGGCGAAATCGAACCATTCGACGAAATTGCCGATCGACGCTGCGGCGATCACGCGCCGAAGGGTTCCGGTGTCGACGTCCTGGGTGGTCATGGTCGTGTCCTCTTGGTGTGGGGGCGCTTTGGGTCGCGTCGAAACCCATGGTAGGGACGCCAATTACCTAGGTCCATACGTGTCAATTACCTAGGTAATCGGGGGCGGGGAGGAGGGCGGGACGGCCGATCGGAGCGACTGTCGGATTGGCATCCGGAATCGTGGAAGCCGGACTGCACGTTCGTCATGCAACCCGTGATATCCGGCAACCGGGCGCGCGTCCGGGTGCCGGTGCCCACGCGCTAACTGGCTGAACCGGTGTGGCAATGCCTTGTCGAGTACGGCAAAGGCCTCGATTTGCGATCTCTGGCCGCCTGCGGCGGATTGAGCATGCCGAGCGGCGTGTGAAGGCGCCAGGCAAAAAGCCGCGCCCGCGGAGCGGTTGGCCTGACGCCATGTGCCGTTGCGCCTCTGGGGGGCGATGAGCGAGCCTAAGGACGGCAGAAAAGTTCGTATACGGTCGATGAAGAGAATGGCGTCAGAACAAGAGCCCCAGCATCGCTGCCTTGACCGCGGCTTCGGTCTTGTTGGTCGCGTTCAACTTGCGCATTGCATTGACGAGGTGAAATTTGACGGTGCGTTCGTCGATATGCATGATCTTGCCGATCTCGGAGTAGGTTTTCCCCGCGGCAGACCATTGCAGCGACTCGCGCTCGCGTGCAGTCAGCTCGACGGCATATTCGGGCACAAACTGCGCGAGCAGATGCATGCTCATCGCGTAGTTGGCCGTGTTCGCGAGCCATGACATTTGATAACCCTTTTCCGCGAGTTCGCGCTCTTCGATCGGCTCGCCTGATCGCACCATGGTCACGAGTCCGATCGTCCCGGTGCGGCTGATGGACGGCATGCACCAGCCGTGGCGCAAGCCATGGTGCTCCGCTTCCTCCCAGAACTCGACGCTCTGGGTCTGGCTATCGGCACGCCAGATCAAGGGGTTCATCTGACTGAGCCCATGCCGAACCGTTGGGTCGACGGCAAAATAGTTCTGGCTCACATAGCGGTCGACCCACGTCTGCGGATAGTTGGACTGCAGCATGAACTGCGGCTTGCTCACCGGCAACGGAACGCGCAGACCGAACGAACAGTACTCGAATCCAAGGGCTCGCGCGTCAGCCGCGAACTCCAGAAACACGTCGGCCTCGGATTTTGCCGCAGCGTATCCATTCAGATACTTCTCTCTCCAGGTATGCATATCATTACCTTGCGGTCAATCTTGCCCACGAAGGGAGCTATGTCGCGTGGTTGGTGCGTTGACCGGTTTTTTAAAAAGGTTGTTCAAGAGGGAAGCTCAATGTTTCAAGTATCGAGTGGCAGGCATGGTGTCGCATACAAATTTTTTGCGTGGTGGCGGATTCAGGGGGGTATCCGCGCTCGATATTGATCGTTCGAGGTGTGGAGTTTGCATGCGGGTACGGCCATTTGTGCGTCCTGATAATGCGGTGGCATTATCGGGACGGTCCGTAATAATCGCAAATAACATGCGCATGATCGCACCGGCAATCACGAATCACGACGCGGGCGCGCTGTGCACATTGCAATGACCTTCGCCTAGCCGATTGCCGCGAATCTTGCCAAACTATGCGGCTTGGATTTTAACAGGTGCCACGTCGAGAGAACGAACATGCCAAAAAAACCGAACGATGGATACGTACGATTGACTTTGCCGGCGTTCTACGCGCTGCGCTTCCGTCGACATATGTGTCAGCCAGCCCCGAACCTGTTGCATGACTTGTGGGGCGAGGGCATTAGCGCCGTCAATGCCGGCTACTACGAGCTGGTCTGCACCGAAACGCGACCGACCGTGAGCGTCGGCTGCGTATGGTATGTGGCAGTGGGCCAGTCTGACGTGAAGGTCGGGAAGGACGACGTCAGCAGCAATGTGATGCTCCTCAACATGAACGGTGACGATTATGGGGCGCGATACAGCCAGGAGTTGATCCAGGGTTGGCTGTGCTCGGGAGTCCGTCAGCGCGAACTTGAATCGGCCATTTTCGCAGGTCACTGATGTTATGTTCAAGGCATAAGGTTATCTTGCAGGAAACCCTATGCTTCGCGGCACACCTTTTGTGCCGCGCTGTCCCCGATTTCCGCCGATCCTCCTGATCGGCGCGGCAATGGCGCGATGACCGCGACGGTCATCCATGCCGTGACGCGGCGGCTCGTAGTGTTTTCCTGGAGCCGCCGATAATCCAGTGCGTTCCGGACGGTCTTTCCGACCGGCTCGCGTAGCGCTCCAGTTGAATCCCGAATCCCGAATCCCGTTTGCCCCGCGCAATATCCCGGCGCACTCGCCGCGACACGTCTCGTCCGAACGCCAGACCCTGCCCATTCGGGCAGCTTTTTTGTCCCGGCGATTTCGGGTCCAATTCGCGCTAACAATTCTAAGGTGAGAGAGAGGGCATTTACGATGCTGACTTTATTGTCGGGAAGAAGCGCTGATTTGAGTCGCGAGACGATGAATCGACTTGCGGAGTTTCGGCATAAGGTCTTCATACGGGAACTCGGATGGTCATTACCCACCGACGACGGCATCGAATTTGACAACTTCGATCACGCGGACACCCTCTATGTCGTCGCTTGCGACCGCAGCGGTGAAATCGTCGGCTGCGGTCGGCTGCTGCCGACCGATGAGCCTTATCTGCTCGGTGAGGTTTTTCCGGATCTGATGGGCGGCGCGTCCCTTCCCTGTACACGCAATGTGTGGGAACTGTCCCGCTTCGCGATGAGCATGCCGCGCGGCGAGTCGTTGACCGCCGAAGAGTCGTGGCAAAACACGCGCTCCCTGATGTCCGAAATCGTCCGTGTCGCGCACGCACATGGCGCCAACCGTCTCATTGCATTCTCGGTGCTCGGCAACGAACGGCTTCTGAAGCGTATGGGTGTCAATGTGCATCGCGCTGCTCCGCCACAAATGATCGAAGGCAAGCCGACCTTGCCGTTCTGGATCGAGCTCGATGAGCAAACGCGCGCGGCGCTGAACATCGACGCGCTGGAACACGGCGTGCCGCTCAACCTGTCGCGCGCGCTGCATGTGTCGCACGCGCTCGGACAAGCGGTGTGAGCGCTCGATGCGCACCGGGAAGAACGACGATCCGCCGCCGCCGGCTCGCCGCTGAAGCGGCCCGGTGCAATGAAGTATCTCAACAGGTGTGCCTGAAGATGAACAGCTTTAACGACGTGGCTCGGCTAGTCCTGGCCCGGGAGGGGAAGGTGAAATGACGCTTCGAGTGGTAGTAACCGGTATTGGCATTGTGTCCCCACTGGGTTGCGGCAAGGAATTGGTGTGGCAGCGCTTGATCGGAGGATGCTCCGGGCTGCGCGTGCTCGGCGACGACATCGTCGGTGAACTGCCCGCCAAGGTCGGCGGGACGGTACAGGGGAAGACCGACGATCCCGACGGGGGATTCGATCCGGAGCTTTCGGTGCCGAACAAGGAACTGCGGAAGATGGACCGCTTCATCCAGATGGCGATGGTCGCCGCGGACGAGGCGCTCGCTGAAGCCGGATGGGCGCCGCAAACCGAGCAAGAGCGCGAGCGGACGGCGACGGTCGTGGCATCGGGTATCGGTGGATTTCCCGGTCTGGCGGAGGCGGTCCGGATCGGCGAGACGCGTGGCGTGCGGCGGTTGTCGCCGTTCACCATTCCGTTCTTTCTGTCGAATCTGGCGGCTGGCCAGATTTCGATCAAGCATCGGTTTCGCGGGCCTCTCGGCTGTCCGGTGACGGCCTGTGCGGCGAGCGTGCAGGCAATCGGAGACGCGATGCGCCTGATCCAGAACGGCGAGGCCGATGTCGTGCTGGCCGGCGGCGCCGAAGCGGCCTTCGACAAGGTCAGCCTGGGCGGATTCGCGGCGGCGCGGGCGCTGTCGACCGGTTTCGGCGATCAGCCGACTCGGGCCTCGCGCCCGTTCGACCGCGACCGTGACGGATTCGTCATGGGTGAGGGGGCCGCGATGCTGGTGGTCGAGTCTCTGAACCATGCCGTCGCACGCGGCGCCCGCCCGATCGCGGAAATCATCGGGTACGGCACCACGGCGGACGCCTATCACATGACCGCCGGGCCCGACGACGGATCCGGCGCCATGCGGGCGATGAAGCTGGCACTGGCAATGGGCGACATCGCGCCGGAACAGGTGGGCTACGTCAACGCGCATGCGACATCGACGCCAGTCGGAGACGCCGGAGAAATCGAGGCGCTGAAAACCGTCTTCGGCGTGGGTGCCGGTCCGGCGATTTCGTCGACCAAGTCGGCAACCGGGCATTTGCTTGGGGCGGCGGGCGCCATCGAAGCGGCGTTTTCCATTCTCGCCCTCCGGGATGGCGTGATGCCCGGCACGCTGAATCTCGAGCACCCCGACGAAGCTGCCGCCGGCCTTGACCTGATCGGGCCTGCCGCACGGCACGTTCCCATCGAGATCGCACTGTCGAACGGGTTCGGCTTTGGCGGCGTCAATGCATCGGTGCTGTTCAAGCGGTACCCGCCGGATAGATCAGCCTCCGCGCATTGAACGCCTGCGCTCGCGGTCGGCAGGCCATTCGCCATTTGGCAAGTATCGCGAATCGTCGGCATGCGGCGCTGCGTCGTGGTCCGCATGCGCCCGAGCCATTCGATGGCGAGGCCGCGTCATGTGCAACCCGGGTTCCAGTCGTTATCCAAAGGGAAAACTTTCCGTGTTAGACACCCTCATCGTTGGCGCCCGCTGCGCGGGCGCCACACTCGCGATTCATCTGGCGCGCGCCGGCAAGCGCGTCCTGGCGATCGACGCGGGCAATCTTCCGAGCGACCAGCCGTTGTCCACCCACTGGATTTCGCCGTACGGCATGGCGCTGCTGGACGAACTGTCTCTTGGCGACAAGGTGCGCAGCTTCGCGCCACCGGTGCCCAGCATGATGTATGGCGTCGACGAGATCACCGGCCGCGTCGAGTATCCGGTCGGCGGACGTTGCTCCTGCCCGCGCCGCATGGATCTCGATGCGCTCTTGCTGGAGGACGCGCGAGCATCGGGGGCCGAGGTCCGTACGCGGACAAGGCTGGTCGGCCTGCTGCGCGACGGCGAGCGGGTGACGGGCGCCGTGGTCGAACATGGCGGCGCCCGTGAAGAGATTCGGGCGCGGGTCGTGGTGGGCGCGGACGGTCCGCACTCTACCGTGGCGGAACGGGTGGGCGCCGAGGCGTATCACGACTACGACTGCCCCCGTGCGATGTACTGGGCCTACTGGCCGCGGCCGGACTGGTTCGACGACGATCCGCGCTATCAGGGCGGGGCGATGAACTGCATCTTCGGCGACGATATCGTCTTCGTGTTTCCGACCAACCGCGATCTGTTGCTGATCGGGGTGGCGTTCGTGAAAACGCAGTTGCCGGAGTGGAAAGGGCGCGTGCTCGAAAAGCTCATGGAGACGCTGAGAGCCAACCGTCACACGGCTCCGCTGATTACCGGGGAGCCGGCGAGCAAGGTGCTCGGCGCGTTGAAGCTGCGCTTTTTCTTCCGTCAGGCGGCAGGGCCAGGCTGGGCCCTGGTCGGCGACGCGGGCCTCTTCATGGATCCGTCCCCCGGGTTCGGGATTACCGATGCGCTGCGCGACGCGCGCGCGCTCGGCCAAGCGATTGTCGAGGGCGGCGACCACGCGCTGGTGCGCTACTGGCGTCAGCGCGACGCGACCTCGATCGACCTGTTCGAATACTCGCGCAGTCGCGGCGACCCCGGTCACAACAACCCGCTCAGCCGGATCCTGTACGGCAAGCTGGTGGCCGACCCGGTGCTGCAGGCACGCCTGCTTGCCTCGCAGAATCGCCGGTGCTCGCCGTTTGCGGTATTCGATCCGAGCGATATCAAGCAATGGGCGGACGAGGCCGTGGCACGCGGCGAGACGGGCGTGATCCAGCCCTTGATCGAAATGTCGCGGCGAGGCGAGGCGATCCGCGCCGAGATGGCGTTGCGCCAGCGTCTGGCCGAGGAGGCTCAATCCGGTCGGCCTCGAGCGCCCGAGCCTGACGAGATCGAATCGTGCGCGCTTGGCAGCGATCACGACGTGCGCGTCAGGGCGTCGATATGAGCGCGCGGAACATCGGTGCGTGGCCGTTGCAGCCACGCGATTTCAAGCCACGGCGGGGCACGTTCGCCCATCGCCGGCCCTGCGTCGCGTAAATCGAGGAGAGACGCTATGACCATCGAAGCCACGCTGGACGGTGATGTCGCATTCTCGCGGCTCAAGCTGCCGCGACACTTCCACCGGATCAGTTCCGTCGCCACGATCCTCTATCTGGCGCACGCGCTCGCATTCTTCCTGATTCCGGCCGCGGTGGCGTTCGCCGTCGTCGATATCCCGGCGTCAACGCCGGCACGTGTTGCCATGGCGATCGTCCTGGGCGTGATCGGCGGGCATGGCATGCACCTGCTGACCTTCGTCGGGCACGAGGGGATGCACACGAACCTGCATCGCAACAAGTACGTGAGCGCCGCGCTCGCGCTCATCTGCTCGTCGCTGGTGCCCGGCTTCCTGATCGTCGGCTTCAGCATGACGCACTGGAAGCACCATCGCTTCACCGGCCAGGACATCGACCCGGATGTCCAGATCTATTCGCAGCACCGCACGTTCTGGTCGCGCATCTTTCTCGCGCGCTCCAAGGGCGTGCGGATCTACACGAAGAACGCGTTGCGCATGGCGGCGGGGCTGCCCTGGCCGGAGAACACGCGGCTGCCGTTCAGCCAGCGCGAAATGCGCTGGATCTCCCGGCTCAACATCGCGTTGAACCTGGGCGCGGTGACCGCCTACGGGTTCATCTGGCATCGCTCGCTGTGGCTGGGTTTCACGGTCATGCTGATCCCGTATATCGGGGTGTACGTGTTCAGCACGATCCGCGCATACATCGAGCACACGGATACCGTGCCGGGTCGATATCGCGACAGCCGCAGCTACACGTCGCCGATCTATACCGCGCTGTTTTGCGGCAGCAATTTCCACCTCGAACACCACCAGTATCCGGCCGTCCCGTGTTACCGGCTGCCGGCGCTCCACACGTACCTGGCGTCGCACGGGCTGTTCGAGGCGGCAGGCGCGCCGGTCGAGCCGTCCTTCCTTGGGGCGCTGCGTTATACGACGGGTCGCTTCCAGTATCCCTGCGTCAACCTGCAGTCCGCGACCGACGACTTCCTCGAGCGGATGGCAGACGGTCGTCTCGATCGCGAAGCGGCCACGGCCGAAGCGCGGGACGGCGACGCGCGGGTCGCCGTCGCGCGCAAGTAGAAACGATCCGGAACGCACACGCCAGCTCGAACTCGCGTCCGGTGTGCCACAACGCCGCCCATGTAGCAAAGAGAGGAATCATGTTTATCCAGAATGCGTGGTACGCAGCAGCACTTTCCGAGGAAGTCCAGCGGGAGCCCTTTGCGCGGACGATCCTGAATCAGAAGATCGTCATGTACCGTACGTCGGCGAACCAGATCGTCGTCCTTGAGGACCGATGCCCGCACCGGCAGGTTCCGTTATCCCGCGGGCGCGTTGTCGGTGACGACCTCCAGTGCTGGTACCACGGGCTCCGGTACGACTGCTCCGGCGCGTGCGTCAGCATTCCGAGCCAGAGCACGATCCCGAAGGGCGCGCGCGTGCGGACCTTCCCCGCCGTCGAGAAATACGGCTTCATCTGGCTGTGGGCCGGCGAGCCGGACAAAGCCGACGAGGCGACGATCCCGGACCATTGGGTCTGTTCGGCGCCCGAACTCGCCGGGAAGATGAGCTATTGCACCATCGCCTGCAGCTACCTGTTCGGCATCGACAACATCCTCGACATCTCGCACGCCGCGTTCGTGCATGCGAAGACGCTGGGTTCGCTCGACATCGTCCAGACTCCGCCCGAAATCGTGATCAACGACGACGAAGTCCGCGTGCGCCGCTACCTGCGCCGCGAGAAGACGCCGCCGCTCTACACCCATATCCTGAAGCTCGACTACATCGACCGCTTCCAGGAGGTCGTCTACTGGCCCATCGGCAACACGCGGGTCGAAACGAGGGCTCACGCCTGCGACGATTCCAGCGGCCAGGTCTACCACGTCTACACGACGACGATCTTCACGCCCGCCACGGACACCACAACGCATGTCTTCGTGGGGATGCACCGCGATTTCGACATCGGGAACGAACGGTTTACCGAGTTCACCGCGAAGGAAGTGTTCTCCACCGTCATGGAGGACAAGGACGTCGCGGAGAGCCTTCAGGCGAACTGGAACCCCACGGCGCCGATGATCGACATCCAGCTCGATCGACCGGCGTTTGCCGCGCGGCGGATATTGGAGCGAATGGGGGCGAACGCGTCCATTCGGGCCGCCGTATGACGCACCGCGAGACGGCACGCCTGTCGCGCGCAGAGGAAGAATCGACGATCACCGGGAAGGAAACGATGATGAATCACCAAGGATGCGCCGGTCTCTATGTCGGCGAGTTGCTGCGCGAGCTCGACACGTCGGCGCAGGACGAGGTCAGCTTGCGGCATCCCATGACGTTCGGAGAAATCGTCGGTCGCGGCCGGGTCGAGCGCCTCGCGGCTGCCGCCGAGGGCATCTTCTCCGAGGTCGAGTCGACCCACGCGTGGAGCGGCGCCGATATCGGCGGGCGCGAATGGCACGGCCGCTTCCAGGAGCGTCAGATTCGCGGCGTGACGGTGGCGCGCCGGTCCGGCACGCGCATCCAGGTCGACATCTTCCTCGGCTCGTTTCCCGCGCCGGTCCGCCGGGCGCTGTATGACGCGAGCCGGGATCTCGTCGACGTCGACGCGTGGACGCTGCCTCCGGGGATGGATGCCGCGTTGCCGCCGGCGCCCGACGATGAAGTGCTGGACGCCAGGTTGCCGTTCGGTATCACCGACGAGATGTTTCTGACGAGTCCGGTGGCGTGCAAGCCGATCCGCGGCAGCGCCGATGTCGAACGCGTGTGCGGCCACTCGATCGCGGTATACGGGGGGCGTGCGAGCGGCCCGCGTCTTTCGGCCGGCGCCACGACGCTGAGCCTCTGGACAGGGGAGGTCGGCGGGCTGCCGCTGGAAGTGGCGAACGTCATTCACTGGGAAGATGCCCGGAATGCGAAGGGCATGGCCATGGCGATGCGCCCGTGGCCGGTCGTCGCGCTGTTTCAGGCGCGGATGCGGGCGCGAACGCTCCCGTTTCTCGACGCGTCGTATTTCGAATCCGAATCGGGCGACGGCGTGACGCCGTTTCAGCCGCGCGAGGTATAAACCCATGAACGGACCCAGCGTGCCCGCTCCGCAGGCGCAGTCGAGCTCGATGTCGCCGTGGCCGGTTTTCTGGATCGCAAGTGTGGCGGTGTTCCTCGTTTCGATCGACGTCACCGTGCTCTACGCGGCATTTCCCGCGTTGCGACGGGCGTTTCCCGATGCGGACCCGGCCAGCATGTCGTGGGTGCTGAACGCGTACACGCTGGTGTTCGCCGCGTTGCTCGTGCCGGCCGGCCGCCTCGCCGATCTGCGCGGGCGCAAGCGCACGTTCCTGCTCGGTCTCGGGATGTTCCTGGCAGGATCCCTGGGCTGTGGCATCGCCACGCATGTCGAGATGCTCTGGGCGATGCGCGCCGTGCAGGGAGCCGGCGCGGCGCTGTTGTTGCCTGCATCGCTGTCGATCCTGCTGGCGGCGTTCCCCGTCAGCAAACGGGCGATTGCCGTGAGCCTGTGGGGCGCAGTCAGCGGGGTGGCAGGTGCGTTGGGGCCGAGCCTCGGCGCGTTCCTGGTCGATCACTTCGGCTGGCCGTGGGCCTTCTTTCTCAACCTGCCGCTCGGGGCCATCGCGCTGTGGCATGGGTGGCGCATTCTCGACGAGTCGCGTGATCCCGAGCGGGGCGCGCCGCTCGATCTCGTTGGCGTCGTCTTGCTGATCCTCGGCGTCGGCTCGATTGCCTTCGGCCTCGTGCAGTCGGAGGCGCTCGGCTGGACTTCCCCGGCGGTGGCTCTGGCGATCGCCGGTGGGCTGGTCATGCTGGCAGCGTTCGTTGCATGGGCGCGCACGGCACGCGCGCCGGCAATCGATCTCTCGCTGTTCCAGGATCGGACTTACCGCTACATCAATCTCGCTTCGCTGTGCTTCGCGATCGGCTTCGCGATGATGTTTTTCCAGACATTCCTGTTTACCACGGGGGTCTGGTCGTATTCGCTGACACAGGCGGGATTGGCTGGCAGCCCCGGGCCGCTGCTCGTCGTCCCCACGGCGATCGTGTGCGGACGGTTCGCGGCGCGCGCGGGGCACCGGCTTCTGCTGGTGACCGGGAGCCTGGTCTCCACGGCGGCAAGCATTTGGTTCGCGCTGGTGCCCGGCGTCACTCCCGACTATGTGCACGCGTGGCTTCCGGGGGCGCTGCTGACCGGACTGGGTGTGGGCATGGTGATGCCCGCGCTGTCGGCCGCCGCCGTTGCGCATCTGCCGCCGGCCCGATTCGGCGTGGGCTCGGCCGTGAACCAGGCGATACGCCAGATGGGATCGGTGTTCGGCGTGGCGCTGACGGCCGCCATGACCGGCAACGCGATCGTGCACCTCGCCGAATTCCGCACCCTGTGTTACCTGCAGATCGCGCTCGGGCTGGCCACCGCAATCCTGTGCGCGCCGGTGGATACGCGACCGCGCGCGCTTGCGCCCGCGACGGCGCATTGATGGCCGCGTGCCGGTCAGCGCCGGTTGGCGCATCAAGCTTTCATCAAAACAAAACAACACCGATTATCCGAGGGTCTCATGATGGCCGGTAGCATTCCCCCCTCCACCCTGACGGCGGAGCGCATGACCTCGTCTCTGCTCGATATCCTTCGAGAGCGTGCCGAGCAAACGCCTGAGCGGATCGCATTCCATTTTCTTCGCGACGGCGAGGATGATGTCGTGAGCTGGTCGTACGGCCGGTTCGCCGCCGCTGCCGTCCAGGTGCGCAACATGGTGCTGCAGCACTCGCTGCACGAACGGCGCGTATTGCTGCTGCTCGAACCCGGCCTGAGCTACGTCGCGGCGCTGTTCGGTATCCTGCTCGCGGGCGCCACCGCGGTGCCTTCGTTTCCGCCTGCCGGTTCTCGCGCAGTGGCACGGTTCGCATCGATTTGTCGCGACGCCCATCCTGACGTGGTCATTGCCGGCAAGCTTCACCGCTCGCTGCAGCCGCAGCTCGACGCGCTCTACGGCGACCAGCGCGCCGCGCCGGCCTTGCTGACGATCGACGAAGATGCCTTCGACGATGGCGAAGCATCGGCATATGACGTCCGGAACCTGCTGGCGCAGCGCGTCGACCTGGATCGGCCGGCGCTGCTCCAGTACACGTCGGGATCGACGGGAGAGCCCAAGGGCGTGGTCGTCACGCACGAGAATCTCGTCAGCAACTGCGCGGTGATCGCCGACCGGCTCGGCCCCGATCCGGACCGCGTCGGCTGCACGTGGTTGCCGCCGTATCACGACATGGGGCTGATGGGCGCGCTGCTGCTCGCCGTGTTTAGCGGCTTTCCGCTCGTGATCCTGTCGCCGCAGCATTTCGTCCAGCGTCCGTATCGCTGGCTCAGGGCGATCACCGACTACCGCGTGACCACGAGCGTCGCACCGAATTTCGCGTTCGACCTGTGCGTCGACAACATCAGTGAAGAAGAGGCATCCACGCTCGATCTGCGCTCCTTGCAGCACGTATTCTGCGGCGCGGAGCCCGTGAACCACGCGACACTCGACCGTTTTTTCGCGCGCTTCGGCCGGCAAGGCTTCGAGCGCGGCGCCGTGGTTCCCTGCTACGGAATGGCGGAGGCGACGCTCTATGTATCCGGCAAGGTGGGCCGTTCACCGGTCTCGCTGATCGATGTCGACAAGGATGCGCTCGTGCGGGGCCGGTGCAAGCCGCACGACCCGGAACGTGGCGAGCACGGACGTACCACGCTGGTCGGGTGCGGGTCCGTGGCGGCCGGCCATCGACTGCTGATTGTCGATCCGGCGACGAAGCGCGTGCTGCCGGAGCGGACCGTCGGCGAAATCTGGTTTAGTGGTCCGAACGTTGCGGCCGGCTATCTGAACCGTGCGGACAGCGACGACATCTTCGCCGCGACGATCGCCGACGGAGACGACGGAGACGACGGAGACGACGGCCGTGATCCGGCGCGCTACCTGCGCACGGGCGACCTCGGCTTTCTGAACCGCGGCGAGCTGTTCGTGACGGGCCGGATCAAGGACGTCGTGATTGTCGCCGGGCGCAATCTCTATCCGACCGACATCGAGGGATCGGTGCAAGCGGCGCACGAGGCGATTCGCACGAACGGCGTGGTGGCTTTTTCGATCGACGGCGGGCACGGGGAATCGCTCGTCATCGTCGCGGAAGTCAAACGCTCGCGCCGTCTGAGGCCCGAGCAAATGAGCGAGGTGCGGGCAGCGATCACGCTGGCGGTGACGCGCGATCACGGCGTCGCGCCGGCAGTGGTGCACCTGGGCCCGACTGGCGCGATTCCGCTCACGACAAGCGGCAAGGTGCGCCGGCAAGCGTGCAAGCAGGCGTTCCAGCAAGGCAGCTTGAGTGCACTCGAGACGCGCGCATAAGCGGTTCGCACGAACTGCCTTCCCGATCTTCATTGACGCTGTCTTTCTTCGGAGCCAGTCATGGCTGAAGCGGATTCTTTGTCTTCGCGAACACCGGCCGCCGCCCGCGAGGCGCAAGCCGATACCGACGTGCGCGCACGCCGGCTCGCTTACCTGACCGTGGGCATTCCCGCGCTCGGTTTCGTACTGGCGATTGCCTACACGTGGATATACGGGTGGCGCGCAACCGACTTCGTGCTGTTGGCGGTGATGTATTTCTCGACCGCGATCGGTGTCGAAACCGGCATGCACCGGTATTTCTCGCACCGCTCGTTCAAGGGGCGGCCGGTGGTCACCGTGATGCTCGGCGTGCTCGGCAGCATGGCCGCCCAGGGACCGATCCTGTTCTGGGCCGCCACGCACCGGATGCATCATGCGTTCACCGATCAGGACGGCGATCCTCATTCGCCGCGCCCGCGCGCGAACCGGCACGGCAAGCCGAGCCGGTTCGCGGGCCTCTGGCACGGCCACGTGGGCTGGCTATTCACCGTGCGCCGCGAGAACTGGAGCGCGTATGCCGCGGACCTGCTGCGCGACCGCCTGATCGTCAATCTCAATCTGCGCTACGGGTGGTGGGTGCTGCTCGGCCTCGCGATTCCCGCGCTCGCGGGCGCGTTGCTCGCGCCCGCCGGGCAGTCCTTGCTCGGGGCCGTCGGCGGCTTCCTGTGGGGCGGACTCGCGCGGATCTTCCTGCTCGATCAGTCGACCTGGGCCGTCAATTCGCTGTGCCACACCATCGGCACCCGTCCGCACGCGACGCGCGACCATAGCCGCAACCTGGGCCTGCTCGCGATCGTTTCGGTGGGCGGCGCATGGCACAACAACCATCATGCGCAGCCGGCGTTCGCCAACAACGATCACGCGTTCTGGCAGATCGATCCCTCCGCCTGGCTCATCCGCCTGCTCGACGCGCTGGGACTTGTCACGGAGGTGCGCTATGCGCCGAAGCGCCGCGCGGCGTCCTCCTCAACTTCGCCGTAATCCTCTATCCGCGTTTGGAGAATCCTATGAATTCGTCGATTCAGGTTGCCCCCGGCGTGACTGCCGCCGGCGGGCTGTCGGCCGCCGACGGCCAGATCCCCGGCGTTTCGCCGCTAAAAGGCAGCGGTGCGCGCGTCAAACGCTATACCGCCCTGGCCGTCATGTTGGTGCCGCTTGCCGGGTTCGCGCTGGCGGTGCGTCAACTCGTGCTGGGCGACTTCGCCGTCACCGACCTGGTGCTGTTCGCGGTGTTCTATTTTCTGCACATGGGCGGGATCACGATGGGCTTCCATCGGTATCTTGCGCACAAGACGTTCCGGACCTCGAAGTGGTTCGAAGGGCTGCTGCTGATCTGCGGTTCGATGGCCGCGCAGGGGCCGATCATGTTCTGGGTGACGACACATCGCCGTCATCACCTGTACAGCGACCAGACAGGCGATCCGCATTCGCCGAACCTGGCCGGCGCGGGCCTGGTCGCGAAGCTGCGCGGCCTCTGGTACGCGCACATGCCGTGGATGCTGGCCCCGGACGTGTCGGGGTGGACGTTCTTCGCCCCCGATGTCTTGCGCGATCGCCGCCTGTTCTTCTATCACCGCACCTATGCGTGGTGGGTCGTGCTCGGCCTCGTGCTGCCCGCCGCAATCGGGGGCGCGATCAGCGGGTCCTGGCACGGCGCGTGGAACGGGCTGCTGTTTGGTGGCTTCGCACGGGTCTTCCTGGCCAATCAGGCTGCCTGGTGCGTCGGTTCGGTTTGCCACATGTTCGGCGGACGGCCTTTCAAGACCGACGACAACAGCGCGAACAACTGGACCGTCGCCGTACTCACGTTCGGCGAAGGTCTGCAGAACAACCATCACGCGTTCCCCGCGTCGTATCGCCATTCGGTGAAGTGGTACGAGCCGGATCTCAGCGCGTGGGTGCTCTGGACGCTCGGCAAGGCGGGTGTCGTCTGGGACCTGCGCTTGCCGGGGGCGGCCGCGATCCGCAAGTTGGCCAAGCAACCGTATTGAAGCAGGTTGCGTTCGTGAATCTGTTCATCTCCCTCGTATAGAAGGATTATTCATCATGTCTCAAGCTGGAATCCTGGGTGGCCTGTTCGGCCGCAAGAAAGCGGTGGCCGCCGACGTCGGCCCCCTGACGGAAGCGTCGATCCGAAGCTGGCTGGTCGACCGGCTCGCGAAGCAGCTGAAGGTGGACCGGGCTGCCATCGATCCCGCCAAACGCTTTGACGAGTATGGGCTCGATTCGATCGTTGCCGTGCAGGTGTCGGGCGATCTCGAGAAAGTCGTCGAGCAGCGACTGTCCCCGGCGCTGCTGTTCGAACACAACAGCATCGACGAGCTGGCGCGCCACCTCTCGACCGAGCTCGGTCTGCAGGCTGCGTAAGCGGGAGATCGACATGGCGAACACTTACACCGTTCCGAGCGCGCCGCCGGCGCGTTTCGACGAATTCCTGCAGAAATCGAAGGCGCTCGAGGGCGTACGGCTGACCGACGCGATTCCAAAGTCGCTATACGAGCCGCGCGCGTGGCGTGGCGTTCTCGGCTTCGTGGTGAGCTATGCGGCGTACATCGGCGCGATCGTCGGCATCGCGTTTGCGCCGCACTGGCTGTTCTACGTTCCGCTGTGGCTGCTCGCGGGCCTGGGCGGCTGGGGGCTGCATTGCATCGCGCACGATTGCGGGCACAACTCGTTCTCCCGCTCCCGGCGCTTCAACCTGATGATCGGGCATCTATCGCTTCTGCCGCTGCTGTATCCGTTCCATGCGTGGCGCCACACGCATAACCTGCACCACGCGAACACCAACAACCTCGAGCTCGACACCGACTGGCGGCCGATTCCCGCGCCGCTTTACGATCGCATGCCGCTCCTCAAGCGGCTCGAGTACGCCGGTACCCGCAAGTGGCTGTTCTGGGCCGGTACGGTGAGCTACTGGAAGGAATCGGGCTTCCGTCCCGGCTTCTATCCGAAGCGCGAGATGCGGCGCGACGTGAAGCGCTCGATCGGCTTCGTGCTGATCGTCGCGATGCTCTATTTCCCCGCGCTGATCTACTTGACCGGCATCACGGGCCTGTTCCTGTACTTCGTCGTGCCGTGGCTCATGATTCATGCGTGGTTCAGCGCCACGACACTGATGCACCACACGTCGGACGACATCCCGTTTCTGCCGTCGCAGCACTGGACGCCGAACGCAAGTCGCCTGCTTGTGACGACAGACTACCGGTATCCGAAGTGGCTGCACTTCATGACTCACAACATTTCGGTGCATACGGCGCACCACGTCGCGCCGATCGTGCCGTTCTACAACCTGCCGAAGGCACAGGCGGCGCTCAAGGAAGCGTTTCCGGGAATGATTCGCGAAAAGGATTTCACCTTCGGCGATCTGTGGCACGTGATCCGTCACTGCCACTTCTACGACACCGAGTCCGGCTATTACCGGAACCTGTCGCGGGAGGCAGTGCCCGTCGGTGCGCGCGCGGCGACGGAGGGCCGGTGATGGTGGCCGCGAATCACACGGAAGTCTCGCCGATCACACGGCGGACGGCGAAGGCGCCATCGTTGCGGGTGCGGCTCGGCCGGCGCGCGTTCCGGATGCTGAACACGTTCGCGCCGCGCATGGCGGGACGGCGTGCGGCCGATGCGTTCGGCTTTACGCGTGGCTACGGGCTGCCCGTCAGCGATCGTGTGCCGCTCGGCGCGAAGGTGACGTCCATCGAGGGCAACGCGGACATCGACCGCGCGTATTGCTGGGATGGCGGCGCGGCGCGGGTGCTGCTCGTGCACGGCTGGGGCACCGACAGCAGCAGCATGCTGAGCTTCGTCAAGCCGATGCAGGCGCTGGGCTGTTCGGTGGCGGCATTCGACGCGCCCGCGCACGGCCGTTCGCCGGGCAAGCATACGACGATGACGCAGTTCACGCGGGCGACGGGCGCGGCGCTGGATGCGATCGAAGGCGCGCACGTGGTGATTGCGCATTCGCTCGGCTCGATCGCGACGATCTCGGCGCTGGCGGAGCGATCGCGCCGCGCGTCGTTGCGCTGCATCGTGTTGATCGCGCCGACGATCGCGCTGACCGAGGTGCTGGAGCGCTGGGCGAGCCGTGACATGGCGTTGCCGCGTCCGGTGATCGAGCGCATCTATGCGGAGCTGCAACGCCGCAACGGCGTGCCAGTCAGCCACTGGGACATTCTGGCGCGGGGCGCGTCGCTCGATGTACCGGTGCTGGTCGTGCACGACCCGGCCGATCCCGTGGTGCCGTACTGCGAGGCGCAGCGGGTGGTGGCGGGCCTGCCGGAGGCGACGTTGTGGCCGGCGCCGGGCACGGGTCACGGGCGGATCCTGTCGGATGCGAGGGTACGCGAGCAGGTGCGCGAATTCGTGAAGCGACAAATGTCGAATTTTGGAGAGCTGGCGAGATGAGCACGACGGCGGTGGAGATGCGCACGTTGATGTGCCTGGTGTGCGGCTGGATTTACTCGGAAGAACAGGGTGCGCCGGAAGACGGCATTGCGCCGGGCACGCGCTGGGAAGACATTCCGGCCAAATGGAAGTGTCCGGAGTGCGGCGTCGGCAAGGAGGATTTCGAAATGGTATCGATCTGACGCAACGGAAGGGGGCCGCGCGGCGTGCCCGATCTTGCGCCCGCAAGCACGAGAGACGGGTTCACGAGCGTGCCGGGCACGCGAGGCCGCATCCCCTCCCTACAGGCGGCTCGCGACGATGCGGTGGCATCGCATCAGGAAAAACTGAACGTTGAATGGAGTGTTGAAATGGTGGCTCGACAGGTAGTGATCTGCAGTCCGGTAAGAACGCCCATCGGGGCGTTTGGCGGCACGTTGAAGGACGTTGCCGCGACGACGCTCGGCGCCATCGCGGTGCGCGAAGCGGTGCGCCGCAGCAAGGTTGATCCGGCGGAGTTGGCTTCGGTCGTGATGGGCAACGTCATTCAGGCAGGCAACAAGATGAATCCCGCGCGTCAGGCAGCCGTCGGCGGAGGCATTCCGGTGGCCGTGCCCGCGCTGACAGTGAATCGCGTCTGTGGCTCGGGCGCCCAGGCCATCGTGAATGCGGCCCAGGAAATCTGGCTCGGATTCGGCGAGGTCGCGGTGGCGGGCGGTATGGAAAACATGGACCGTGCGCCGTATCTGCTGGATAGCGGTCGATGGGGCCATCGCATGGGCAATACCGAGATCGTCGACAGCATGCTCGGGGACGGTCTCGTCGACGCGTTTTCCAGTCGGCATTCCGGATGGCATACGGAAGACCTCGTTGCGAGGGCGGGAATGACGCGCGAGCAGCAGGACCGTTGGGCGGAACGTTCGCAACGGCGCTTCGTGGAGGCTCAAGGACGCGGGGCGTTCGACGCCGAGCTTGTCGCGGTCGATATCGAGGGGCGGAAGCAACGCGTCAGGTTCGAGCGCGACGAGCAGCCGCGGCCGGACACGACGCTCGAGTCGCTGGCCGGCTTGAAACCCGCGTTTCGGTCCGACGGCACCATCACCGCAGGCAATGCACCGGGATTGAACAGCGGTGCGGCGGCAATGGTCGTGGCGGAGCGGCGGTATGCCGAGGCGCGTGGAATCGAGCCGATCGCGACGCTCGTTTCCTACGGCGTGGGTGCGGTCGAGCCAGGCATGTTCGGACTGGGGCCGGTGCCGGCAGTACAGATGGCGCTCGCGCGTGCCGGATGGTCGTTGAACGACGTGGAGCGTTTCGAGATCAACGAGGCCTTTGCTGCCGTGCCGATCGCGGTCATTCGGGAACTCGGCATCGACGAAGAGCGGGTGAACGTCGAAGGCGGCGCGATCGCGCACGGTCACGCCATCGGCGCGACCGGCGCGGTCCTGACGACTCGTCTTGCGCATTCCATGCGCCGTGATGGCGTGAAACGCGGCATGGTGACCTTGTGCATTGGCGGCGGTCAGGGTATCGCCCTCGCCCTGGAGGCCGTCTGACGGCGTCTTGATCGCGACAGGAACCGGCAGCGTCCCGACCATCAGCAATCACGGAGAAAACATGGACCAGCGTTCAGCACTGGAAGACCTGCATGCCCTTGCCGCGACCGGGCACACGACAACGCAGACGGAGCTCGCGGGCAAGTGGTTGACCCATTTCGGTGCCGAGCGCGTGCAGGACCTCGACGTCGGCATGCTGGAAGCGATTGCCTGCTACGTCAGGAAGGGCGTATCGCCTCCGCACGCGTAGCGCGATTCGTGTGCGTCCGTTGCGTGTCCGGTGCGCGTGACGGGCCGGGTCAGGGGCGCAGGCGCGGCGGAGCGTGTCCTTGGTCTGGCCCGGTCCGATCGCACGCGGACGTGCCGCCCGGCGTCATCGCGTGGATGGCGTCGCGCGGCCGTGACGGCGTGAATGCCGGGGCCGCGATGCGCGTCGCGCATTCGCGGCGCTTCATCAATTGATGACCAAACCGCAAGACCTAGTGCACAGATATCGTTTGCCGCCGCGTTAATGACTGTCGACAATCGTGGCTCGAATTCCCGCCGGTGCGCCAGAAGCGCGGTGGCGGGCGGCACCTGTCGGCTATCCCGGCCGTCCGTGCGATCCAGCTCACGACGACATGTACGCGTTTACGCCCTCATTCCAGAATCCTGCCGGTTCGCCGATCCGCGAGCTGTTCAAGTACCTCTCCGAGCCGGGGATGATTTCCTTCGCGGGCGGCTATCCGGCCAGCGACCTGTTCGACGTCGATGGCCTGGACACGGCCGCCGAACGCGCGTACGCGCAGCCGGTCCGGTGCCTGCAATACGGCCCGACCGACGGCCTCGCCGAACTGAAGCAGCAACTGATCGCGTTGATGGCGCGCCGCGGCGTGGCATGCACGCCGGCCGAACTGCTCGTCACGACCGGCTCGCAGCAGGGCCTCGACCTGCTGCTGCGCGTGATGGTCGCGCCGGGCGACGTCGTGCTGACCGAGCAACCGGCTTATCCGGCGACGCTGGCGGCGCTGCGCCTGCAACAGGCGCGCATCGTCACGATCCCCGTCGACGGGGAAGGCCTCGACGTCGAGCGCCTCGCGTCGCAACTCGCATCCGGCGCGATCGCGCAGCCGAAGCTGCTCTACACGGTCCCGACCTTCGCGAACCCGACCGGCGCGACGCTCACGCGCGAACGCCGGCTGAAGCTGCTGCGTCTCGCGGTGCAATACCGTTTCCTGATCGTCGAGGACGATCCCTACGGCGACCTGCGTTTCGCGGGCGAACCGGTGCCGTCGATGCTCGCACTCGCGCACGAAGTCGAGGGCGCGCGCGACTGGATCGTGCACTTCGCGAGCCTGTCGAAGATCGTCGCGCCGGGGCTGCGCGTGGGCTGGACGATCGCGCCGGCCGAGATCGCGCGGCGCTGCGTGATCGCGAAGCAGACGGTCGACCTGTGCAGCACGCCGTGGACGCAGGCCACCGCCGCCGAGTATCTCGCCGACGGCGCACTCGAACGCCATCTGCCGCGCATCACGGCGGCCTACAAGCGCAAGTGCGACGCGATGTGCGACGCGCTGCGCGACGGTTTCGGCGATGCGATCGCGTTCCATCGTCCCGAAGGGGGGATGTTCGTGTGGGCGCGGATCGGCGCGGTGTCGTCGGACGTGCTGCTGCAGCAGGCGATCGCGAACAAGGTCGTGTTCGTGCCGGGCAAGGCATTCTTCGCGGACAACGTCGACGCCGCATCGCTGCGCCTGTCGTTCGCCGCGCCCGACGTCGACGCGATCCGGGAAGGCGTGGCGCGCCTGGTGCGCGCGTATGGTGCGGCGCTGGCCGCGTGAGGAGACCCACATGAACATCGTCATCAACGACACCGCATGGATGGACGAAGCGCCGGGCATGGCCGATATCCGTCCGGTCGAGCACAAGTCGTCGCAGATCGGCGCGGGGCCGCAGTACGTCGCGGACGTGCTCGGCCGCTTTGGCGCGGATCCGACCGACACGCGCGACGCCGCACCGGCCGTCCTCGGCTACAACTGAACCACGCGGCGGATTGGCAACGGAAGCCACGAGGCGCCACGCGCCCCGCCGCCGAAACGGTTAAGCTGGCGCGACCGAATTCCGCAAGCGCGCCGCGCCATCATGTCCGATCCCGCTTCCGAATCGCTCACGCAAACCTGCGATCGTCTCTGGTCCTGCCTCGAGTCCGGCGTCGGCACGCAGCGCTCGCCGTTCACGATGGTGCAGGCCGCGACGCTTGGCGTCGACGGTGCGCCGAAGGTGCGCACGATCGTATTGCGGCAAGTGAGCCGCGCCGATCGTCTGCTGGCGTTTCATACGGACGCGCGTTCGGAGAAGGTTGCGGAGTTGCGCCGCGATCCGCGCATCGCCATCGTCGCGAGCGATCTCGACGCGCTCGTGCAGATTCGCGCGGAAGGCGTTGCATCGATCTGCGACGACGAAGCGCATCGTCGCGCGATCTGGCAGTCGAGCCGTCCGCATACGCTGCTGTTGTATCGCGCACCGTTGCGGCCGGGCACGCCGATCGAGTCGCCTGAAGAAGCGCATGTCACGGCAGGCCCGAGCACGGCATCCGACGACGACGGCTACCGGAACTTCTGCCTGCTCCATGTCACGGTGACGCGCATCGACTGGCTCGAACTTGCCCGCACCGGCCATCGCCGCGCGGTATTCGACCTGAACGACGACGGCTGCGAAGGCCGCTGGATCGCCCCCTGACGGCGACATCCGCACGCCTGCTACAAACGCGTACAAATCAGACAAATCCCGGATACATCAGACCTTTCAAATAGGCGACGCCGCATGACCAGCGCGCGCCCGAGCGAAAACCGGCGCGATAGGGCGCGCGGCATGTTCACTTTCCACTTCACGAAAGGAGATGCCGAACGATGTCTTCCACACCGTTTTCCCCGATGCGTCGCCACCTGCTGGCCACTTCCGTGGCCGCCGGTGTATCCGCGATGCTGCCTACCGCGCTGCACGCGGCAACCGGCGGCGACGGCATACGCCCGTTCACCGCTCATATCCCCGATGAAGCCCTGGCCGACCTGCGCCGCCGCATCGCCGCGACGCGCTGGCCGGGCCGCGAGACCGTCGCCGACGAATCGCAGGGCGTGCGGCTCGCACGCATGCAGGCGCTGCTGCGCTACTGGGGCACCGACTACGACTGGCGCAAGGGCGAGGCGCGTCTGAACGGTTTCCCGATGTTCATCACCGAAATCGACGGGCTCGACATTCACTTCATCCACGTGCGGTCGCGGCACGCGAACGCGATGCCGATGATCATGACGCACGGCTGGCCCGGTTCGATCTTCGAGCTGCTGAAGGCGATCGGTCCGCTGACCGACCCGACCGCGCATGGTGCGAGCGCCGACGATGCGTTCCACGTCGTCGTGCCGTCGCTGCCGGGCTTCGGCTTCTCGGGCCATCCGACGAAGCCGGGCTGGGGCTCCGACCACATCGCGCGCGCATGGGGCGAGCTGATGGCGCGCCTCGGCTATACGCGCTTCGTGTCGCAGGGCGGCGACTGCGGCTCGGTGATCTCGCACCGGATGGCGATGCAGCGCGTGCAGGGCCTGGCCGGAATTCACGTGAACATGCCGGCGACGGTACCGCCGGACATCGCGACGCTGCTCCAGACCGACGCGCCGGCGCCGGCGTCGCTGTCGCCGAAGGAGAAGGCCGCGTACGAGAAGCTCGCGACGTTCTATCGCGACAACTGCGGCTACTCGGCGATGATGGTCACGCGTCCGCAGACGGTCGGCTACGCGCTCGCCGATTCGCCGTCGGGGCAGGCCGCGTGGATGTACGACAAGATCTCGCAGTGGACCTACAGCGGCGGCGTGCCCGAACGCTCGATCCCGCGCGACGAGATTCTCGACGACATTTCGTTGTACTGGCTGACCAATTCGGCGACGTCCTCCGCGCAGATCTACTGGGAGGACCACTCGAACAACTTCAACGCGGTGGATATCTCGCTGCCGGCGGCGATCACGGTGTTCCCCGGCGAGATCTACCAGGCGCCGCGCAGCTGGGCCGAGCGCAGCTATCACAACCTGATCTACTTCAACGAAGTCGACAAGGGTGGCCATTTCGCGGCATGGGAAGAGCCGGAACTGTTTGCCCGCGAAGTGCGTGCCGGGTTCCGGCCGTTGCGTCGCGCGTAAGCGTGGTCTGAGGGAGAACCCGGGCCGGCTGCCATGCCGGCCCGCGTTCGTGGCTACCTCACCGCATGCAACGCCTGCGCGAACCGCTTGTCGGCCAGATACGCGACATTGAACCGGCAATAGGCGGACGGTTGATCGGCCTGCGGCGAGAACACCGCGCCCGGCGCGAGGATCACGCCGCGCGCCAGCATCGCTTGCGCCAGTGCCATCGAATCGGACCACCCGGGCAACGCGGCCCACAGATACAGGCTCTGCTCGCACGGCCGATAGACCTGCGCGCCGAGCCGATCGAGCGCATCGAGCGCAGTGGCGGTCGCGCGCCGCAGCTTCTCCTGAAGATGATTCGTGTGCCGCAGGAAATGTCCGTCGCTGACGATCGCGTCGAGCGTGCGCTCGCAATACTCGGAGCTGCTGACGTGGGTCAGCATCTTCACGTCGGCGAGATCGCTGGCGAGTGCCGCGTTGCACGCGAGGAAACCCACGCGCAGCGCCGCCGACACCGACTTCGAGAAACTGCCGATATAGATCGTCCTGCGCAGCTGATCGAGCGTCGAGATGCGCGTGAGCGAGCGCGGCCGCAGGTCGGCCAGCGCATCGTCCTCGACGATGATCAGGTCGTGCGCGTCGGCGAGCTGCAGGATCCGGTGTGCCTTGGCCGCGCTCGTATCGGTCGCGGTCGGGTTGTGCCCGACCGATTGCGTGAAGAACAGCTTCGGCCGATACGCGGCGATATGCTCGGCCAGCTTCGCGACATCCGGGCCGTCGATCTCGCGCGGCACGCCGACGATGTTCGCGCCGCTCAGCTTGAGCTTGCCGAACAGCGGGTAGTAGCCGGGGTCGTCGACGAGCACGGTGTCGCCGGGGCGCACGAAGTAGCGCAGCACGAGGTCCATCGCCTGGTTCGCGCCATGCGTGAGCACGATCTGCGCGGGCGGTGCCTCGATCTCGTAGCCGGCGAGCTTCTGCTGCAGCGACTGGCGCAGCGGCAGGTAGCCGAACCGGCTGCCGTAGCGGAACAGCGACGCGGACCCGGTGCGCACGATGCGCTGCTGGTACTGGTTCAGCCGCGTTTCCTCGAGCCATTCGATCGGCGGGAAGCCTTCGCCGAGATTGAGCACGTCGGGCTTCTCGTGAAGCTGCTCGCGCATCAGCCACACGATGTCCATCGCACGGTCGAGCGAGCTCGGCTCGTCGATGTCGGGCGCGGCCGCCGCGCGCCGCGTGACGAAGAAGCCGGCGCCGCGGCGCGGCTCGATCAGGCCGTCGGCGGCGAGCATCTCGAACGCGCTGATCACGGTGTTCTTCGAACACCCGGACGCCTCGGCGTATTCCCTGATGGAAGGCAGCTTCGCGTCGGCTGGCAACACGCCTTCCTCGATCTGTCTGGCGAGATTGTCCGCCATGGCGCCAGACAGGCTGGCTCTTGCACGCTGTTTCATCGTGAGGGTCCGTCAGGCAGGTTCACTGTCATGGGTACGGATAGTCGACTGTCTGGTCCGTCTGTACCTTTTCAATGGGTACAGCGTGACTATTATTCGGCTATCCGCTGCCCGCCGCAACCGCGGCAGGCAACACCGCCACCCCGAAACAGAACGACATCATGCCCATCGATTCCGCGTTGCCGAACTTCCGTGCGCTCACGCCCGCACAACGCCTGTCCCACCTTGCCCGTACCGTCGGGCTCGACGATGCCGAGCACGCGCTGCTCGCCGAACCCGGCGCATTGCCGCTCGACACCGCGAACGGAATGATCGAGAACGTGATCGGCACGTTCGAGCTGCCGATGGCGGTCGCCGGCTACTTCCGGATCAACGACCGTGACGTGATCGTGCCGATGGCCGTCGAGGAGCCGTCGATCGTGGCGGCCGCATCGTACATGGCGAAGCTGTCCCGCGCGGCCGGTGGTTTCCGCACGTCGAGCAGCGGGCCGCTGATGCGCGCGCAGGTGCAGGTGATCGGCGTCGGCGACCCGTACGGCGCGCGGCTCGCGATCCTGCGGCACGCGGCCGAACTGATCGCGCTCGCGAACAGCCGCGACAACGTGCTGGTCGGCCTCGGCGGCGGCTGCCGCGACATCGAGGTGCATGTGTTCCCGGATACGCCGCGCGGCGCGATGGTGGTCGCGCACCTGATCGTCGACGTGCGCGACGCGATGGGCGCGAACACGGTCAACACGATGGCCGAAGCCGTCGCGACCCGCATCGAAGCGATCACCGGCGGGCAGGTACGGTTGCGGATACTGTCCAACCTCGCGGATCTTCGGCTGGCGCGTGCGGAGGTACGGTACTCGGCGCGGACACTCGCGACCGACGACTATCCGGGCGAGGCGGTCATCGATCGCGTGATCGATGCGTACGTGTTCGCGGCCACCGACCCGTATCGCGCCGCGACACACAACAAGGGGATCATGAACGGCATCGATCCGGTGGTGGTCGCGACCGGCAACGACTGGCGCGCGGTCGAGGCCGGCGCGCATGCGTATGCGAGCCGCAGCGGCCGCTACACGTCGCTGACGACCTGGGAGAAGGCCGACAACGGCGACCTCGTCGGCACGATCGAGATGCCGATGCCGGTCGGGCTCGTCGGCGGCGCGACGAAGACGCATCCGCTCGCGCGGCTCGCGCTGAAGATCATGAACGTGACGTCCGCGCAGGAACTCGGCGAGATTGCGGTCGCGGTCGGCCTTGCGCAGAATCTCGGCGCGCTGCGCGCGCTCGCGACCGAAGGGATCCAGCGCGGCCACATGGCGCTGCATGCGCGCAACATCGCCGTCGCGGCCGGTGCAACGGGCGCGGACATCGACCGGATCGCGCAACGGATGGTCGCGGCCAAGGACGTGCGGGCGGATTTCGCGGTCGCGCTGCTGGCGGAACGCAGCGACGGCTGACGCGCGGTGTTCGGCATGCCGTGTGCCGCATGCCGTGCCGGCGCTGCCGGCGACATATCAATCAAGGAGGAGACACATGGAACAGACCGGTTCAAGCGCGGTATCGGCGTCGCATCGCGTGCAGTCGTTCGCGCAGGCCGACACGCTCGTCGAGGTGTGGGGCGACACGGTCGCCACGAAGCACCTGGCGTGGTCGGTCCTGCTCGGCATCGCGATCAGCCTCGGCGCCTTCGAGGCCGGCCGGCTCGCGCTCGCGTCGTTCGTGCGCGACGCGGCCATCGCGCGGGCGTACGCGATGCTGATCGGCCTCGGCGGCTGCCTGCTGGCCGGCGCGCTGTGCGCGTGGCTGTTCAAGCCGAAGCGCACGGTGATCGAGCACGCGGCCGGCGGCCCCGAGCGCGACGAAGCGCTCCGGCAGCTCGCCGACGCATCGGGCGGGCTCGGCTCGGTGAGCGACCTGTCGCCGAGCGCACGCGCCGAGATGGAAGAGCTCGGTCTGCTCGACCTGTTCGCTTCGTACGAAGCGTCGAGCGCGCGGGCGCGCACCGGAGGCCGCTGATGGATGCACTCCTGCATGCGTTGCCGGCCGCGCTGGCGATGGGGCTGCTCGGCGCGATCGTGTTCTCGGGCATCGGCCTGATCTCCGGCACCGACGAAACGACGACGATCGCGCCGCTCACGTTGCTCGTCGCGCTGCTCGGCGTGCCGCCGGCCGGCGTGTTTACTTTCTTCCTCGCGGGCGCGGTGGCCAAGCACATCACGCATGCGATCCCGACCGCGCTGCTCGGCATTCCCGGCGACACGATGGCCGCGCCGCTATTGCAGCAGGCGACGCTGCTGCGCGCGCTCGGCGTGCCGCACATCGCGCTGCGCAAGATGATCTCCGGCGCGATCGTCGCCGCGTTCGTCGCGCTGCCGCTCGCGGTGCTGTTCGCGTCGCTGCTCGCACCGTTCGGCACGGTGATCGCCAAAGCCGCGCCATGGGTGTTTCTCGCGGCCGCCGTCGGTATCGCGTACTGCTCGGCAGGACGCTGGGCGTCGGTGCTGCTGCTCGTGCCGTTCGTGATGCTGGTGGTCGGGCTGCAGGCGCTGACCGGCCGTTACGGCGTGAAGCTGAGCGTCAGCTATTTCCTCGGGATCGCGATCGGGCCGCTGGTTGCCGACCTGTTCTCGATCCTGTCGCCGGCCGAGCGGCGGCGCATGCGCCGCGACGGGCCGTCGACGTTCGTGCTCGCGCCGGACGTGAAGGGCTGGCGCGGCTACTTCCCGAATCCGCTGAAGGTGCTCGACCGCGAGCAGGTGGGCTGGACGGTCGGGACGGCCGCCGTGTCGAGCGCGACCTTCGTGTTCAGCCCGGTCGCGATGACGGTGCTGATGGGCGAGATCGTCGGCGCGCGGGTGCGTCACGCGTATCAGCGCCTGACGACCGTGATCGCCGCGCGCAACGGCGTGACCGAGGCGACCTACATCGCCGAGGCGATGATTCCGCTGATCGCGTTCGGGCTGCCGCTGAGCCCGGTCGCGGCCGGCCCGGCCGCGCCGCTGTTCAATGCGCCGCCGCGCTTCACGGTCGATGCGGCGAGCGGGCAGATCCACAACCTGCATACGCTGATGAGCTGGCCCGAGTTCCTCGGCTACGGGCTGCTGTCGATCCTGCTGGCCGCGCTGGTCGCGTATCCGCTCGCGATGCATCACGCGCATCGTGCGGCGTCGTTCGTCGCGCGCAAGCTGAGCCACGAGGCGATCATCGCGACCTTCGCGGGGCTGATCGTCGTGATCGGCGTGTGGGAAGGGCAACTGCCGGGGCTCGCGGTGATCGTCACGGTCGGTCTGTTCGGCGGGATGCTGTCACGCCTGTTCGCGTTCAACACAGGCGTCCAGTTCATGGGGTACTACGTCGCCGTGCTCAGCGTGCCGGCGATCGTCAAGCTGCTCTGACGCTTCGGCGCACGGGGCCGCGTGTGCCGCGCGGCCGCCGAAACACGCCGTTTCGCGTGCGATTTTGAATCGCAGTGTGTCGTCCCCGAACACAGATACGTTGGGATACAAAGCATCCGGAGGGTTCGGATATAAAGCCGGTGAAGCGATTCACACGGCGGCGCGGTGCCATGCGCCGCCGGCGTGAACGGCGATACCGGAGCGCCCGCACGTGCCGCGGGCCCCTTCCTTAGCGATCGACAATGGAGAACGAGTCATGCCTGATACCGTGAACACCCGCCGCCGCCTGATCCTGGGTACGACGCTCGCCAGCCTGAGCCTCGCCGACCTCGGGTTCGGCTCGCTGGCGCAAGCGCAGCCGGCGCCCGATGCGTCGACGGCGAAGGGCGCGGCCGGCGCGGCGTCGCTGGGCAGGATCCACCAGATCGACGCGGGCGTGCTCAACGTCGGGTATGCGGACCTCGGGCCGAAGAACGGCCCCGTCGTGTTCCTGCTGCACGGCTGGCCGTACGACATCTACAGCTACGCGGAAGTCGCGCCGCTGCTGACGGCGGCCGGCTATCGCGTGATCGTGCCGTACCTGCGCGGTTACGGGTCGACGACGTTCCGCTCGGCCGACACGGTGCGTAACGGCCAGCAGGCGGTGACAGCCGTCGACATCGTCGCGCTGATGGACGCGCTGAAGATCGACAGTGCGGTGTTCGGCGGCTACGACTGGGGTGCGCGCACGGCCGACGTCATCGCGGCGCTGTGGCCGCAGCGCGTGAAGGCGCTGGTGTCGGTGAGCGGCTACCTGATCGGCAGCCAGCAGGCGAACAGCAAGCCGCTGCCGCCGAAGGCCGAGCTTCAGTGGTGGTATCAGTTCTACTTCTCGACCGAGCGCGGCGCGCTCGGCTACGCGGAAAATCGCGATGCGTTCAACAAGCTGATCTGGCAGCTCGCGTCGCCGAAGTGGCAGTTCTCCGACGAGACCTTTGCGCGCAGCGCCGCATCGTTCCAGAACCCCGACCACGTGGCCGTCGTGATCCACAACTATCGCTGGCGTCTCGGTCTCGCGCAGGGCGAAGCGAAATACGACGACATCGAGCGGCGGCTTGCGGCGGGCCCGGCCATCACCGTGCCGACGATCACGATGGAAGGCGATGCGAACGGCGCGCCGCACCCGCAACCGGCCGCGTATGCGAAGAAGTTCACCGGCAAGTACCAGCACCGCACGATCACCGGCGGCATCGGCCACAACCTGCCGCAGGAAGCGCCGCAGGCGTTCGCCGATGCGATCCAGCAAGTGGAGCATCTGTGATGCGGGCGAATACTGTCGTTGTACGGCGCAGCGCGCGCCATGTGCTCGTCGCGGCCGTGCTGCTGGCCGGCGCGTTGTCGGCGAGCGGTCCGGCCGCGTTCGCGGAGCAGCCGAAACCGGCCGCGTCGCCGATCTACGGCGTGACGATCCCGCCCGGCTACCGGAAGTGGGAAATGGTCGCGCCGGCCGAGGAGGCGGCGCCGCTGGACGAATTGCGCGTGGTGCTCGGCAACCCCGTCGCGATCCGCGCGCTGGAAAAGTCGACGCTGCCGTTTCCGGACGGCACGATCCTCGTGAAGCTCGCGTACAAGCGCAAGCAGTCGGACGAGTTCCCGCCGGCGACGGTGCCGGGACAGGCGACGACCGTGCAGGTGATGGTCAAGGATTCGCGTCGCTACGCGTCGACGGGCGGCTGGGGCTTCGGGCGTTTCATCAACGGCGTGCCGGCCGATATCGGTCAGCACCAGACTTGCTTTGCGTGTCACCAGGCGCGCGTGAAGAATCACGACTTCGTGTTCACGCGGCTGGCGCCTTGACTTGACTTGACGGGATCGGCCTGACGGAAAGGCGTGCCGCGCGAGGCACGCCTTTTTTCGTAGTGCGCGGGTGACGGGCAACGGAGCGGCGCGCGGGGTTGTATCGCACTGTATCTGCGGCCGCTCCTGAAAAACTGGCACGCAGAAAGCCCCGGTTTCGGAAACATGCCGGATACGTGAGCGGGTTCTACTGTCGACATGCAGGAAACGTTCGATGCCAGACATCTGGATCGGATACCGAACGATCGAAAGACCCACTTCCTTCAAGGAGAACACACATGAAAGCCGCTCGAATCCTCGCCGTTGCCGTCCTCGCCGCCATCCCCGCATTGTCGTTCGCCGACACCGGCCACGGCCTCACGCGCGCCGAAGTGCGCGCCGACCTCGTCCGGCTCGAGAAGGCCGGCTACCGCCCGGCGAGCAGCGAAGCCAATTACCCGGACGATATCGCTGCCGCGGAGAACGCCGTCGCCGCTGCGCAGCAGGTCGCGCGTTCCGACCAGAACGGCCCGTCGAAGTCGCAGGGCGACAACGTCGCCGCCGCGTCGACGCCGGCCGCCCGCTACGCCGTGGCCGACACGCACGCTGCACGGAACGCAGGAAACACACGAAAGGCACGCACGGACGCCGACGATCTGTACGCGCATTCGTGATCCGTTGCCGCGCCTGCCGCGCGCAGGCGCGGCCGTATCAGAAACACCTCACATGAACAACACGATGGAAAGGAGCATGACGATGGTCGGTTTGACGAAACGGGTTCTGGTGTCCGCGGCGGTGCTCGGCGGGCTGTTCGGTGCGGTAGCGGCGCAGGCGGCGCCGAAGGAGGACCTGAAGGGGACGAACGTCGTGCTGGTGCACGGTGCGTTCGCCGACGGGTCGAGCTGGAATCGCGTGATTCCGCTACTCGAGGCGCGCGGCCTGCATGTCGTGTCGGTGCAGAACCCGCTGAGCTCGCTCGCGGACGACGCAGCCGCGACCAAGCGCGCGATCGACGAGCAGAAGGGGCCCGTCGTGCTGGTAGGCCATTCGTGGGCCGGTGTCGTGATCAGCGATGCGGGCAACGACGACAAGGTGAAGTCGCTCGTCTACGTCGCCGCCTTCGCGCCGGACAACGGCCAGTCGATCGCCGACGTCACGCAGGGGCTGCCGGCGCCGGCGTGGGCCGGCGAGCTGCGCAAGGACGCGGGCGGCTTCGCGACGCTGTCGGACAAGGCGATCGCGCAGGATTTCGCGCCGGACCTGCCGCCCGCGCAGCAGCGCGTCGTCGCGGCGACGCAAGGGCCGTGGTACGGTGGCTGCATTTCGGAGAAGGTCACGCAGGCGGCGTGGCATGCGAAGCCGTCGTCGTTCGTCGTCGCGACGCAGGACCGGATGATCGATCCGAAGCTGCAGGAGGCGATGGCGAAGCGGATCGGCGCGACGGTCACGCACGTGAACGGCAGCCACGTCGCGATGCTGAGCCAGCCGAAGGCCGTGGCCGACGCGATCATCGCGGCCGCGGAACGGGCGAAGCAGGATGCGCAGTGAGTGATGCGGCGCCGCGATGCGGGTGACGCGCGGCGCCGTCGGTGATTGTGATGTCCTTTCACGAGGAGATGTCATGACGCAGCAACTCTGGCAACTGTCGGCGACCGAAATCGCGAAGCGGGTGCGGCAACGTGAAGTGTCCGCGCGGGAAGTGGCGGACGCGGCCCTGGCCCGCCTCGAAGCGGTGAACCCGGCGATCAACGCGGTGGTCGAGCATCGCCCCGACGACGTGCGGCGGCAGGCCGACGAAATCGATCGCACGATCGCGCGCGGCGACGATCCGGGCCCGCTCGCCGGCGTGCCCGTGACCGTGAAGATCAACGTCGACGTCGCGGAATTCGCGACGACCAACGGCACGCGGCTGCAGGAACACCTGATCGCGCGCGCCGACAGCCCGTCGGTCTCGAACCTGAGAAAGGCCGGCGCGGTGCTGCTCGGCCGCAGCAATTCGCCGACGTTCGCCTTGCGCTGGTTCACGTCGAATCGCGTGCACGGCCATACGGTCAATCCGCGCCATCGGTCGCTGACGCCGGGCGGCTCGAGCGGCGGCGCGGCGGCTGCCGTGGCCGCCGGGATCGGCCCGATCGCGGTCGGCACCGACATCGGCGGCTCGGTGCGTTACCCGGCCTATGCGTGCGGTGTGCACGGGATCCGCCCGTCGCTCGGACGCGTGCCGGCGTTCAACGCGTCGTCGCCCGAGCGTGCGATCGGCGCGCAACTGATGTCGACGACGGGGCCGATCGCACGCACGATCGACGATCTCGCGCTGGCGCTGCGTGCGCTCGCCGCGCCGGACCCGCGCGATCCGTGGCACGTGCCGGTGCCGATCGAAGGCCGGGCGGTGCCGAAGCGTGCGGCGCTGTGCGTGCGTCCGGGCGGCCTGCAGGTCGTGCCCGAAGTCGAGGCCGCGTTGCGCGATGCCGCGCGCCGGCTCGTCGACGCGGGCTGGACCGTCGATGAAATCGACGATACGCCGCCGATGCGCGAGGCTGCACTGTTGCAGGAGCAGCTCTGGCTTGGCGACGGATTCGACGCATTGGCGAACGCGGTCGCGAGCGACGGCGATCCGGGCGCGGCCGCGGTGATCGCCGCCGTGCGCGGCAAGGTGCGCGATCTGCCGGCCGACGTGATCAGCCGCGCGCTCGTGCGGCGCACGACGCTGACGCGGCAGTGGCGGCTCTTTCTCGATGAATACGCGGTGTTGCTGCTGCCCGTGTCGTCGGAACTGCCGTTTCCTGATGATCTCGATCGGCAGGGACCGGGAGGGTTCGAGCGGGTATGGGAAGCGCAGCTCACGCTGCGTGCGCTGCCGGCGATGGGGTTGCCGGGGCTCGCGGTGACGACGGGGCTCGTCGATAACGTGCCGGTAGGCGTGCAGGTGGTCGCCGCGCATCATCGCGAGGATCTGTGTTTGCTGGCCGGGCGCGATATCGAGGCGCGTGGCGTGCCGATCGCGGCGGTCGATCCTGTCGTTTGATGCGGTGACGGGCGTGGTGTGTCGGCGATGCACCGCGCCCGTCGGTTGTTGTTCATCGAATCGCCGAATCGCCGAATCATCGCTTCATCAAAGCGCGCGTCATCCCGCCCGGCGCACGATTCCGCTTCGGATTCCATCACGACGTGCAGCGCGTCGCGTCCCGCACCGTTGCTGACTTCGCAGCCGCCAATCCTTTCAACAACCTTCGATGCATGACATCGAACGGCCGTCGTTCCACATCCCCCGCACGAACCCGCACCAATAGCGCGCCTCTGCTATTGCAATTCACGCGCCGCTGATTTGGAAATGAATTTTTATTGGTTCTGCTTCCCCGACCGTGCTCGCATAGTGGGGCTGACGGCTATAGACAGCACGCAAGCTGCACCGGCCGCATTCCCGGCGTTGTTGATCATACGAATCTGCGAGAACAAGGAAGCGTGATGACGTTTGCATTGGAAGAACGAACCGACGCCCGGCAGGCGCTCGAAGACGCCCGCGCGGCGGCCGTATCGGCGGGTACGCCCTACGCGGGCGGCGTGGCACCGGAAGCCGCATGGGCATTGGTTTCGGCGGGCGACGCATTGCTGGTCGACGTGCGCACCGCGGAAGAACGGAAATTCGTCGGGCACGTGCCGGCGTCGCTGCACGTGGCGTGGGCGACCGGCACGAGCCTGACGCGCAACCCGCGCTTCGTGCGCGAACTCGAAGCGAAGACCGGCAAGGACGCGGTCGTGCTGCTGCTCTGCCGCAGCGGCAACCGTTCCGCGCAGGCGGCTGAAGCCGCGACCAAGGGTGGCTTCACGCAGGTATTCAACGTACTCGAAGGGTTCGAGGGCGAACTCGACGAACAGCAGCACCGCGGCGGCTGCAACGGCTGGCGCCATCGCGGCCTGCCGTGGGCGCAGGACTGAGTCACGGCCGTTACGGGGAGAAGTCAGCATGGCCGCATTCGATATCGACGACATCGTTCAGTCGCTCCAGACCGTGCGCCGCGCATGGCGCGAGAAACAGCGGCGCTCGCTCGAACCGGGCGGGCGCGACCTGCCGGCGCGCGAGGCGCTCGCACAGATCATCGGCGCGCTGAAAGGCGTGCTGTTCCCGATGCGGCTCGGGCCGCCCGACCTGCGGCAGGAGAGCGAGAACTTCCATGTGGCCCACGCGCTCGACGCGGCGCTGAACGCGCTGCTCGCGCAGGTGACGCTCGAGCTGCGCTACGCGGCGCGGCAACGCAACGCCGACGCGCGGATCGACGAAGCCGCGTCGACCGCCGTGCAGGCGTTCGCCGCACGCCTGCCCGACATTCGCCGGCTGCTCGACAGCGACGTGCTGGCCGCGTTCCATGGCGATCCGGCAGCCGGCAGCGTCGACGAAGTGCTGCTGTGCTATCCCGGCATCCTCGCGATGATCCACCACCGGCTCGCGCACGAGCTGTACCGGCTCGGGTTGCCGCTGCTCGCGCGGATCGTCGCGGAGCAGGCGCACGCGGAAACCGGGATCGACATTCATCCGGGCGCGCGCATCGGCGGCGGCTTCTTCATCGACCATGGCACGGGTGTCGTGATCGGCGAGACCGCGATCATCGGCGAGCGCGTGCGCGTGTACCAGGCCGTCACGCTCGGCGCGAAGCGCTTCCCGCGCGATGCGGCCGGCCATCTGGAGAAGGGGCTCGCACGCCATCCGATCGTCGAGGACGACGTCGTGATCTATGCAGGCGCAACGATCCTCGGCCGCGTGACGATCGGCCGCGGCGCGGTGATCGGCGGCAACGTATGGCTCACGCAGGACGTGCCGGCCGGCGCGAACGTCACGCAGGCCGTGTTGCGCAGCGAAGCGAATGCCGCGCCGAGCACGCGGGTCGAGCCGGCCGAGCCGGTGCCCGACGCACAGGTGGCGACGTGAGCGACCTGATCCAGCACTTCGGCGCCAACGTGCGCAAGCTGCGCGAAGCGCGTACGTGGTCGCAGGAGCAGCTCGCGGAACACGCGGGGTTGAACCGCTCGTACGTCGGCGAGATCGAGCGCGGCGAGGCGATCGCGTCGATCGTCACCGCCGACAAGATCGCGCGCGCGTTCGACGTGTCGATCTCGACGCTGTTGCCCGGCGTGTCCGTCGCCTGACGTATCCCGCTTCTTTTCCCGTTCGGTTGTGCCGCGTGACGGCTATAGCATGTTGAGCCGGCAGGTGCGTGCTTCCGATAATCACCCCGCGTCATAAGCAATCCCGTTTTTCATCTTAAGAATCCGGAGCCACACATGTCGACCGTTGCAAGCGGCACGGCCGCGCTGAGCGATCACGCCGCCCGCCAACTAGCGAATGCTACCAAGACCGTCCCGCAGCTTTCCACGATTACGCCGCGCTGGCTGACCCATCTGCTGCAGTGGGTGCCGGTCGAGGCCGGCATCTATCGCCTGAACCAGGTGAAGAACCCGGAAGCCGTGCGTGCCGCCTGCACGCAGCTCGAGGACGAAAGCGTGCTGCCGCGGACCTTCGTGCCGTACGAGGAACAGCCGCGCGAGTATTTCCTGAACGCGGTGAGCACGGTGCTCGACGTGCATACGCGGATCTCCGATCTCTACAGCAGTCCTCATGACCAGATCAAGGAACAGCTGCGCCTGACGATCGAGACGATCAAGGAGCTGCAGGAAAGCCAGCTGATCAACAACCCGGACTACGGGCTGCTCGCGAACGTGGCCGACGAACAGCGGATCTTTCCGCTGACCGGTGCGCCGACGCCCGACGATCTCGACGAGCTGCTGACCAAGGTGTGGAAGGAGCCGGCGTTCTTCCTCGCGCACCCGCTCGCGATCGCCGCATTCGGCCGCGAATGCACGCGGCGCGGCGTGCCGCCGCCGACGGTCAGCCTGTTCGGCTCGCAGTTCCTCACGTGGCGCGGCATTCCGCTGATCCCGTCGGACAAGGTGCCCGTCGCGGACGGCAAGACCAAGATCCTGCTGCTGCGTGTCGGCGACAAGCGCCAGGGTGTCGTCGGGCTCTATCAGCCGGGCGTCGCGGGCGAGCAGGGGCCGGGTCTGTCGGTGCGCTTCATGGGGATCAACGACCAGGCGATCGCGTCGTACCTGATCTCGCTGTACTGCTCGCTCGCGGTCCACTCGCCGGATGCGCTGGCTGTCCTCGATGATGTCGAAATCGCCAAGTACCATGACTATCCCGACACCTACCGTTAATCCCGCCTCGACCGGCAGCGACGCGCTCGCGTTGCCGCACGCACCGCTGCCGGCCGGCCTGCCCGATCCGGCGGCGCTTGCGCGGCTCGCGTCCGAGTTCTTCGCGACGCCGCCCGGGCAGGCCACCGCGCCCGGGCTGTCGGCGGGTAGCGGGGCGGTCGGCGGCGTGCCGTCGGCGTTGCCGGCGGCGGCACCGATTCTCGCGTCGGTGAGCAATCCGGCGCCGGCCGGCTCGCCGCTCGCGGGGCCCGGCGGCACGGGCACCGGCGTGCCGGGGCTTGCATTGCCGCAAGGCAAGGCGCCCGGCGCGAACCTCGCGCCGTCCGCGCCGACGCACGTGCTGTCGCTGGGCAACCGCGTGCCGGCGCTCGCGCCGCATGCGGCCGCGCAGAACGGGCTGCCCGACAATGCGGTGTCGATCGCGCCCGCGTTCGAGCCGCGCGTCGGCGGTGCGGCACTCGGCGTGCCGCAGGCGAATGCGGCGGTGTCGGAGAGCGCGGTGAAGGCCGCGCCGGCCGCGTCGCCGTATTACTTCACCGACGGCTCGCTGCAGGGCTGGCAGGCGACGCCGCAGGACATCGTCGTGCCGTCGAACGGCTTCGCATCGCCGGAAGCGTTCGGGCTGCCGGGCGACGACGCGCTCCGCGAGTTGCTCGCCGTGCATCGCGACGTGCCGGTGTCGCGTGCATCGAGCGCGGACGTGCCGCGTTACTTCATCGACGATGCGAAGGCAGCCGAGCCGCAGGGCACCCTGCATCGCG
Organism: Burkholderia sp. Bp9140; assembly: GCF_003853425.1. Taxonomy (NCBI): domain Bacteria; kingdom Pseudomonadati; phylum Pseudomonadota; class Betaproteobacteria; order Burkholderiales; family Burkholderiaceae; genus Burkholderia; species Burkholderia sp. Bp9140. The sequence goes on along the minus strand of NZ_QTPQ01000024.1, from coordinate 39,748 downwards.
GCGCGCACCCGCCGTTCGACGTGAATGCGATCCGCCGCGACTTCCCGATCCTGCAGGAGCGCGTGAACGGCAAGCAGCTCGTCTGGTTCGACAACGCGGCGACCACGCACAAGCCGCAGGCCGTGATCGACCGTCTCGCCTATTTCTATGCGCACGAGAACTCCAACATCCACCGCGCCGCGCATGCGCTGGCGGGCCGCGCGACGGATGCGTACGAGCATGCGCGCGACACCGTGCGGCGCTTCATCGGCGCGTCTTCGCCGGAGGAGATCGTGTTCGTGCGCGGCACCACCGAGGCGATCAACCTGATCGCGAAGACGTGGGGCGTGCAGAACGTCGGCGAAGGCGACGAGATCGTCGTGTCGCATCTCGAGCATCACGCGAACATCGTGCCGTGGCAGCAGCTTGCCGCGCTCAAGGGCGCGACGCTGCGCGTGATTCCGGTCGACGATTCGGGGCAGGTGCTGCTCGACGAATACCGGAAGCTGCTCAACGATCGCACGAAGATCGTGTCCGTCACGCAGGTGTCGAATGCGCTCGGCACGGTCGTGCCGGTGAAGGAGATCGTCGAGTTGGCGCATCGCGCGGGCGCGAAGGCGCTCGTCGACGGCGCGCAGTCGATCTCGCACCTGCGCGTCGACGTGCAGGCGCTCGATGCGGATTTCTTCGTGTTCTCCGGGCACAAGATCTACGGGCCGACCGGGATCGGCGTCGTGTACGGCAAGCGCGCGATCCTCGACGACATGCCGCCCTGGCAGGGCGGCGGCAACATGATCGCGGACGTGACGTTCGAGCGCACGGTGTTCCAGCCGCCGCCGAACCGCTTCGAGGCCGGCACCGGCAACATCGCGGATGCGGTGGGGCTGGGCGCGGCGCTCGATTACGTGAGCCGGGTCGGCATCGAGAACATCGCGCGCTACGAACACGATCTGCTCGCGTATGCGACGAGCGTGCTCGCGCCGGTGCCGGGCGTGCGGCTCGTCGGCACCGCGCGCGACAAGGCGAGCGTGCTGTCGTTCGTGCTGAAGGGCTATGAGACGGAGGAAGTCGGGCAGGCGCTGAACGAGGAGGGCATCGCGGTGCGCTCCGGGCATCACTGCGCGCAGCCGATCCTGCGGCGCTTCGGGCTCGAAGCGACGGTGCGGCCGTCGCTGGCGTTCTACAACACGTGCGATGAAGTCGACGCGCTGGTGAGTGTCGTGAGAAGGCTGGCGGCGCGGCGCTGATGCTCGCAGCCTAACGCAAGGCCGCTTGCGGCCCCCGGAAACGGGGTGTCGCAAGCGGCCTTTTTTGTCGATGCCGGAGCGGACGTGATGTGAATCAACGCCCGGCCAGCATCCTTCCGCCGAGCCCCATCAGCAGCAATCCGGCCGTCGTATCGAGCACGGCCTTGCGTCGAATCAGCAACCGGCGCACCGACGGGTGCGACGCGAGCAGCGCCATCGCGCAGTACCACGCGCCCGAAATCCCGATCGACAGCGCGACGACCGTGAGATCGAACCAGGCCGGTGCGTGGGCCGGCACCATCAGCGCGAAGATACTGCCGTAGAACGCGACGGCTTTCGGGTTCGTCATGCTGACCACATAACCTTTCTTCGCGGCGTGCCAGCCGGACGACGCGGCCGGTGCGGCAACGTGCAGCGGCTTGCGCGCGGTCAGCACCATTTTCAGGCCGAGCCAGATCAGGTAGGTGGCGCCCGCCAGCCGCAGCGCGGTGTGCACCCAGGCGACATGGGTCACGAGCAGGCCGAGTCCGGCAATCGCGATCGCGGCCCAGGTGCCCGATGCAGCGGCGAGGCCGAGCCCGGTCATCACGCCGGCGCGGCGCTGCGCGACCGCGGTCGACGTGACGATCACGAAGTTCGGGCCGGGGCTGGCCACGCTGAGCAGCAGGACGCCGGCGAGCGGCAGCAGGGCGGTGAGGGTGGTCGACATGGCGGTGGGCGGCGAAGCGGGAGGGGCTTTCATCTTACCCGAGCGCGACGCGCCGGACGCGGCACGGCCGCGACCGCGACCGCGATTGTTGACGATGCTGGAAAGGTCCAATCCGGAAGCGGCAATAGGTGCCGCGCATATGGCCGATTATTCTCCCGGTCGCAGTACCGGCATCCGCCGGCGAATGCTGTCGGACTGCTTACAAAATCAATCGCTCAGGGAGGCTTTTCATGACACGCATCGCCGTCGCCGGTGGTATCGGCGCCGTTCTCGCCATGGCAGCATCGTCCGCGTGCGCGCAGAGCGCCGTCACGTTGTATGGCCTCGTCGATACGGCGCTCCGTTATCAGACGAACGCCGGTCCCGACGGCAAGGACCTGGTCGGGATGACGGTCGGCCCGGAAACGCACAGCCGCTGGGGCTTGCGCGGCAGCGAGGCGCTCGGCGGCGGGCTGTCGGCGGTCTTCCGTCTCGAGAACGGTTTCGAGCTCGGCGACGGCAAGCTGCACGTCGCGAACACGCTGTTCAGCCGGCAGGCATACGTCGGCCTGTCGAGCGACCGGTACGGCACGCTGACGTTCGGCAATCAGTACGCGCCGCTGTACGACACGATGGGCGACGTATTCGACCCGATGACCGTCGGCGACTACTGGCAGGACAGCTGGGCGTACAACGGCATCGGCAACTACCTGACCGTGCCGAACTCCGTGAAATACAAGTTCTCGTACAACGGATTCAGCGTCGATGCGATCTACGGGTTCGGCAATCATGCCGGCGCGATGGGCCTCGACAGCACGTACGGCGTGGAGCTGACCTACGCGCGAGGGCCCGCATCGATCGACGCCGGCTTCCAGCAGACCTCGGTATCGTCCGTGAACGGCAGTGCGCGCAACGGCGCGAAGGTGAACTTCCTGCACGTGAGCGGTGCGTATCAGGTCACGCCGTCCGTGCGCCTGCTGGCCGGCTGGTTGCACGGGCAGGACAAGACGGGCACGACGGACTTCAACATGCAGCAGGCCGGCGCGCCGGTGCTGGGCGGCGGCAGCCCGAACCGGATCGACGATACGTTCTACGTCGGCGCGAACTGGCAGGCCACCGCGCCGTTGCTGATCACGGTGGCCGGCTATTACGGCCACGCGCGCAACGCGCAGCGGCTCGACGGCACGCTCGGCTCCGGGATCAACTATTCGGCGACCGTACTGGCCGAATACGCGCTGTCGAAGCACACCGAGGTATACGGCACGGTCGATTTCGCACGCGGCAACGGGGCGTTCGCGGCCGACTATCCGGGTGTGACCAACCCGCTCACGGGCAAGGTCGACCAGATCGGCAGGACCAACAACGTCGGGGCCGCGATCGGCCTGCGCCAGATGTTCTGACGGCGGCTCGCGCGCCGACCGCGAACAACAGACGCGTGGCGGCCGCTGCCGCCACGCGTCGTGGGTAAGGCATGCAGCCGCCCGGCTCGGGCGGCCACCTCGACCGGCGTCAGAAATCGAACCCCGGCCCGCCCGCGCCCGGGCCGCCCGGCACCGCGGCCGGCGCCGCATCCTTCGGCGCCTCGAACACGGTCGCATCGGTCGTCAGCAGCAGCCCCGCGACCGACGCCGCGTTCTGCAGCGCGGTGCGCGTAACCTTGGTCGGATCGAGCACGCCCGATTCGACGAGGTCGCCGTATTCGCCCGTTTGCGCGTTGTAGCCGAAGTTGCCCGCACCTTCCGCGACCTTCGCGACGACCACGCTCGCTTCCTCGCCCGCATTCGTGACGATCTGGCGCAGCGGTTCCTCGAGCGCGCGCAGCACGATCTTGATGCCCGCGTGCTGGTCGGCATTCGCGCCCTCGAGTTCGCGAATTGCCTGCCGCACGCGGATCAGCGCGACGCCGCCGCCCGGCACGATGCCTTCCTCGACGGCCGCGCGCGTCGCGTGCAGCGCGTCGTCGACGCGGTCCTTCTTCTCCTTCACCTCGATCTCGGTCGCGCCGCCGACCTTGATCACCGCGACGCCGCCCGCAAGCTTGGCCACGCGCTCCTGCAGCTTCTCACGATCGTAGTCGGAGGTGGCCTCTTCGATCTGCACGCGGATCTGCTTCACGCGCGCCTCGATGTTCTTCGCGTCGCCCGCGCCGTCGATCACGGTCGTGTTTTCCTTGCCGACCTCGATGCGCTTCGCCTGGCCCAGTTCTGCCAGCGTCGCCTTCTCGAGCGTGAGGCCCGTTTCCTCGGCGACGACTTGCCCGCCGGTCAGGATCGCGATGTCTTCCAGCAGTGCCTTGCGGCGATCGCCGAAGCCCGGCGCCTTCACCGCGACCGTCTTCAGGATGCCGCGAATGTTGTTCACGACCAGTGTCGCGAGCGCTTCGCCCTCGACGTCCTCCGCGATGATCAGGAGCGGCCGGCCCGATTTCGCGACCTGTTCGAGCACCGGCAGCAGGTCGCGGATGTTCGAGATCTTCTTGTCGTGCAGCAGGATGTACGGGTTCTCGATCTCGGCGATCTGCTTGTCGGGGTTGTTGATGAAGTACGGCGACAGGTAGCCGCGATCGAACTGCAGCCCTTCGACGACGTCGAGCTCGTCGGCGAGCGACTTGCCGTCCTCGACGGTGATCACGCCTTCCTTGCCGACACGGTCGATCGCCTCGGCGATGCGCTGGCCGATCGACTCCTCGCCGTTCGCGGAGATCGTCGCGACCTGCGCGATTTCCTTGCTGGTGGTGGTCGGCTTGCTGATCTTCTTCAGCTCGTCCACGGCCGCTGCCACGGCCTTGTCGATCCCGCGCTTCAGGTCGAGCGGATTGAGCCCGGCCGCGACGTATTTCTGGCCTTCGCGCACGATCGCCTGAGCGAGCACGGTGGCCGTCGTCGTGCCGTCGCCGGCGGCATCGCTGGTGCGCGATGCGACTTCCTTCACGAGCTGCGCGCCGATGTTCTGCAGCTTGTCCGCGAGTTCGATTTCCTTCGCGACCGACACGCCGTCCTTGGTGACGACGGGCGCGCCGAAGCTGCGTTCGAGCACGACGTTGCGGCCCTTCGGCCCGAGCGTGACCTTTACCGCGTTCGCGAGAATGTTGACGCCTTCGGTCAGCTTCGCACGCGCGACGTCGCTGAAAATGATTTCCTTCGATGCCATGATTGCACTCCGTTATTGATTGACGACCGCGACGATGTCTTCCTCGCGCAGCACGAGGAATTCGTTGCCGTCCACCTTGACGGCCTGGCCTGCGTACTTGCCGAACAGCACGCGTTCGCCGATCTGCAGGTCGGGCACGATGCGCTGGCCGTCCGCGTCCTTGCGGCCGGGGCCGACGGCGATCACTTCGCCCTGGTCGGGCTTTTCGGCGGCGCTGTCGGGGATCACGATGCCCGAGGCGGTGGTGGTTTCCTGGTCGAGTCGCTTCACGATGACCCGGTCGTGCAAGGGGCGTAGGCTCATCTGTCCGTCCTGTTCTGTTGCGTCGAAATTGGTTGGCACTCGTCATTAGAGCGTGCTGACGAGTATAAAAACGGGCGGCTGCGCGATCCAATAACGGATTCGGAAAAGCATTCGCGTGGATGCGCTATGGATGGGCGGTGCAGGCGAGCGTCGTCGCAAAGCCGGAGCGCATGATTTCGACATCGCACGCTCCGCTCGTCGCGATCTCGTTGCTGCTCGCGATGGTGCGATACGGCGGGGTGTTGCGCGTGCCGCCGCTGTTTTTCGCGATTTGGCCGGCTGATCCGTATCGGGTGATGCGCTGTTGAATGATCGCCGCGCGGCGTGCCGGTTGACCGCGCGCGCCGCATATTCCCCCTCCCCGTTAGCATGTGACGAATCCGACTTTGGGCGCCGCGCGGGCGACGCTAAGATCGCCGCTCCCGTAGATCGAGCGTTCACAACAATGAAAAAGTCCGCCGCGCCGTTGCATGCTTTCCGTTTTCGTGTGGTCTGCGCCGCGATCGCCGGCGCGCTGTCGCTTGCGTCGTGCGGCGGCGTCGACAGCGATCCGCCGCCGCAGGCCAATGCGACGCCCGCGGCCAAGCGCCCGAACATCCTGTACATCATGGCCGACGATCTCGGCTATTCCGACATCCATGCATTCGGCGGCGAGATCAACACGCCGAACCTCGACGCGCTCGTCGCGTCGGGCCGCATCCTGTCGAACCACCACACCGGCACCGTATGCGCGATCACGCGCGCGATGCTGATCTCGGGCACCGATCACCATCTGATAGGCGAAGGCACGATGGGCGTGCCGACCGACGAGCGGCGCGGCCTGCCCGGCTACGAGGGCTACCTGAACGATCGCGCGCTGTCGTTCGCGCAACTGCTGAAGGACGCCGGCTATCACACGTACATCGCGGGCAAGTGGCACATCGGCTCGGGGATCGCCGGCAGCACGACGGGCAGCGGACAGACGCCGGACCAGTGGGGCTTCGAGCGCAGCTACGTGCTGCTCGGCGGCGCGGCGACGAACCACTTCGCACACGAGCCGGCCGGCTCGTCGAACTACACGGAAGACGGCAGCTACGTGCAGCCGGGCCAGCCCGGCCAACCGGGCGGCGCGGGCGGCAGTCCGGCCGTGTTCTATTCGACGGACTTCTATACGCAGAAGCTGATCTCGTACATCGATTCGAACAAGCAGGACGGCAAGCCGTTCTTCGCGTACGCGGCGTACACGTCGCCGCACTGGCCGCTGCAGGTGCCGGACCCGTGGCTGCACAAGTACGCGGGCGTGTACGACGCCGGCTACGACGCGATCCGCAACGCGCGGATCGCACGGCAGAAGGCGCTCGGCCTGATTCCCGCCGATTTCAGGCCGTTCGACGGCCTGCCCGAAACGACGTCGGCGTCGCCCGCGACGGCGAACAACGGCACCGCGAACGCGAAGTACATCAGCGCCGTGCATTCGGCGGCCGACGGCTACAGCGACTATGGCACCGGCAAGGTCGACAAGCTGTGGGCGAGCCTGAGCCCGGCCGAGCGCAAGGCACAGGCGCGCTACATGGAGATCTACGCGGGGATGGTCGAGAACCTCGACTACAACATCGGCCTGCTGATCCAGCACCTGAAGGACATCGGCGAATACGACAACACGTTCATCATGTTCCAGTCGGACAACGGCGCGGAAGGCTGGCCGATCGACTCGGGCGCGGACCCGACGGCGACCGACACCGCGAACGGACAGGAGCCGATCTACGCGACGCTCGGCACCGACAACGGCAAGCAGAACGCGCAGCGGCTGCAATACGGGCTGCGCTGGGCCGAAGTGAGCGCGACGCCGTTCCGCCTGACCAAGGGCTATGCAGCCGAAGGCGGCGTGTCGACGCCGACGATCGTGCGCCTGGCCGGCCAGACGCGACAGTTGCCGACGCTGCGCGCGTTCACGCACGTGACCGACAACACGGCGACGTTCCTCGCGGTCGCGGGCGTCACGCCGCCGTCGCAGCCGGCACCGCCGCTCGTGAACACGCTGACGGGCGTCGACCAGAACAAGGGCAAGGTCGTCTACAACAACCGCTACGTGTATCCGGTGACGGGCCAGTCGCTGCTGCCGGTGCTGACCGGTTCGGCGACGGGCGAGGTGCATACGGCGCCGTTCGGCGACGAAGCGTATGGCCGCGCGTACCTGCGCAGCGCCGACGGTCGCTGGAAGGCGTTGTGGACCGAGCCGCCGCTCGGGCCGCTCGACGGTCACTGGCAGCTGTACGACCTCGCGGCGGACCGCGGCGAGACGACCGACGTGTCCGCCCGGAACCCGTCGGTGATCAGCACGCTGGTCGACCAGTGGAAGGCCTACATGAGCAACGTCGGCGGCGTCGAGCCGCTGCGTCCGCGCGGCTACTACTGAGGACGGCACGATGCGGTTCCGCTTCTGGACGCTCGGCGCCGCGCTCGCGGCCACGCTGTTCGCGGCCGCGTTCGCGGCCGGCTATGCGAGCCCGTCGACGTCGCCGGCCGGTGCCTTCGACGACGCGAATCGCGGCCGCCCGCTCGCGCCGCTCGGCTCGGAGCGGCAGTGCGAGCGCTATTCGGGGCTGCCCGCGAAGTGGCGTGACGATCCGAAGGCCGGGATGGTGCACCTGAGCGGCGGCGCGTTCGTGTTCGGCAGCACGCGCGGCTACGCGGACGAGCGGCCGGCCGGCGGCGGCAGGGCGCGCGTCGGCGGGTTCTGGATCGATCAGACCGACGTGACGATCGCGCAGTTCGCCGCATTCGTGCAGGCGACCGGCTATGTGACCGAGGCGGAGCAGCAGGGCGGCGCGGCCGTGTTTCATGTGCCGACGCGCGACGAGTTGAATGCGCGCGACCTCGCGTGGTGGAGCTGGGTGAAGGGCGCATCGTGGCGGCAGCCGCGCGGCCCCGGCAGTAGCGTCGACGGGCTCGGCAACCTGCCGGTCACGCTCGTCACGCAGCGCGACGCGCTCGCGTATGCGCGCTGGCTCGGCCGCGATCTGCCGACCGAAGCCGAATGGGAATACGCGGGCAAGGCCGGCCGCGACGACGCGTCGCTCGACGCGGCGCCGCGCGACGCACGGGGCAAGCCGGCCGCGAACTACTGGCAGGGCGCGTTCCCGGTGCTCGATACGGCCGAGGACGGTCATGCGGGCCTGGCGCCGGTCGGCTGCTACGCGGCGAACGGCTTCCGCCTGTACGACATGATCGGCAACGCATGGGAATGGACGAAGGACGCGTACACGGGCCCGCATCAGTCGCACACGAACGGCGACACGGCGGCCGTCGCACCGCCGACGCGCCGGCACGATACGCCGATGGTGATCAAGGGCGGCTCGTTCCTGTGCTCGCGCGATTACTGCGTGCGTTACCGCGCATCGTCGCGCGAACAGCAGGAAGCCGACCTCGGCGCGTCGCATATCGGGTTCCGCACGATCCTGAGGGACGCGTCTTGAAGCCGTTGCTACCTTGCATTGCCGCGGCGCTGATCGTTGCGTGCGGCCTCGCGCATCCGGCTCGGGCCGTTGCCGCCGACGCCGCCGCGCCGGCGATACGCGTCGGCGTGACGCGCGGCGTGCATGCGGACATCCTCGACGAGGTGAAACGTGTCGCCGCCGCGCGCGGGCTGGGTGTCGACGTCGTCGAATTCGACGATGCGTCGCGCATCGATACCGCGCTCGTGGACGGCAGGATCGACGCGGCGAGCTTCGAGGACGCGCAGCGACTTGCCGCGACGCGCGCGGCGAAAGGTTATGCACTGGCCGCCGTCGCGCCGACCGTCACGCTGCCGATGGCGCTCTATTCGCGCAAGCTCGGGAGCCTGAACGCACTGCAGCCCGGCGCGACGGTCGCGATCCCGGCCGATCCGCGCGGGATGGCACGCGCGCTCGTGCTGCTGCAGAACGACACGCTGGTGACGCTGCGCGAAAAGGCCGGCCTGCATGCGACGCTGCGCGACGTGACGGGCAACCGGCTCGGGCTGAAATTCGTCGCGCTGCGCCGCGATCGGTTGCATGCGGCGCTCGACTCGGCGGCGTTCGTCGCGATCGACAGCGAGGACGCCGCGCGCGCGGGGCTTCAGCCGGCGCGCGACAGCATCAATCTCGAGGACGCGCGCTCGCCGTATGCGAACGTGTTGACCGTGCGCGACGCCGATCGCGCGAAGCCGTGGGTCGCGCGCCTCGTCGCCGCGTATCACTCGGACGACGTCGCGCATTTCATCCTGACGCGCTACCAGGACTCGGTGCGGCGGCCGTGGTAGACGACTACCGCCTCGCGTGCAATGCGTGCGGACGCTGCTGCAACAGCGCGCCGACGCTGTCGTTGCGCGAACTGTTCCGGCATCGACATACCTTCGTCGGCGCGCTGACGATCCATCGCGTGCCGAAGCGGCGGATCGGCGAACGATCGCGCACGGGCGGACGCGAGCATGTGTTCGACGCCGCCGACGTCGCCGCCTCCGATGCGCTCGCGAACACGCTGTTCCATCGCGCGAGCGGCACTGGCGACGAATGGATCGCACTGACGCTGCACGGCTACGACTATCCGTCGCTCGGCCGTTGCCCCGCGCTGGCCGGCGACGGACGCTGCAGCGTGCATGCGGACAAGCCGTCGATCTGCGGCGCGGTGCCGCTCGATCCGATGCTGCCGGACCGGTTGCAGTCCCGTGTGCTGGCCGGGCGGCGCGACGAGACAGCGTGGCTGGGTGCGAACTGCATCGTCGATGCGGGAGACGAAACGGTCTCGGTCGATGCATCGTTGACGATCCCGCTGATGAAGGCCGGACAGGTCGCGGACCGCGCGGCGCTCGACGCGTTTCGCGATGCGCTCGCGTTCGAGCGCGCGGTGTGGCGCGACGCCGTGTTCGCGTCGCTGATCGACGGTGGACCGCAAGTGCGCGAGGTGTTGTCGCGGCTTGCACCCGGCGGCTACCTGACGATGTCGATCGTGCCGGTGCTGCTGGCCGTCGCATCGGTCTCCGCGCATTGCCGCGCACGGTGCATCGACTTCATCGACGCGCAGCGCGCGTTGATCGATGCGCGCGTCGAAGCGGCGCTCGCGCGCCGGCGTCTCGACGACCGGCCGGCGACGCGCGAATTGCGCGGCTTCGCAGAGGCACTCGAACGTGCGCGGCACGTACTCGCCGCGATGCCGACCGCAACGGCAGCTGCGGCGGGCACCCGCTCCGATGCACCGCGCATCGACGCATGGCTCGGCGATCGGCACGATGCCATCAATCTCACCGCATGACGCCGGCGGCCCGCCACGCGTGCCTTACACTTGGCGCTCTTTCAACCGTCTCCGATGGAGCGCGCATGTACGCATCGACCTTCATTTTCCGCGCCGGGCAATACGACGACGCGTTTCACCGGCTCGACCGCCAGATCGCGGGCATGGCGCGCGCGACGCCCGGCTACCTCGGTGAGGAGACGTGGGAGAACGCCGAGGCGGGGCTGATCCAGAACGTCTACTACTGGGAATCGGAGGCGGCGCTGCAACAGCTGATGCAGCATCCCGCGCATCTGGAAGCGAAGGAGAAGCAGGCGCGCTGGCTCGACGGTTATCGCGTGGTGATCTCGCAGGTGCTGCGCGAGTATGGCGACGGCAAGCTCGCGCAGCCGCATGCGGGGCAGCCGGCGTAAGCCGATTGCCGAAAGGGCGCTTCAGGCGCCGTGCGTGAGCCGCTCAGCATCCCGCACCGCATCAAAGCGCCTCGACCAGCAACCGGTTGCTCTTCTCGCAGTACTCATGACACGCGGCACGCGCCGCAATCGACGCGCCGTGCACGAACTTCGGCGCGTCCGCCCGCCGCGACATCGACACGACGATCGACGGCGGCGACGGCTGCAGCGGCAGCTCGACGACCTCGCCGCTCGCGATCAGCGCATCGACGAACAGCACCGGAATCGCGGCGACGCCGAAGCCGTCGCGCACGAGCTGCACGATCACCGAGATCGACGGCGAGCCGGTGATGCGCGTCTCGGACAGCGGCACGCCGTGTGCATGCGCGAGCGTGCGCACGATGTCCTCGAGCGCGCGGTGCGGCGCGGTGCCTCGCCCGTAGGTCAGGATCGGCTGGCGCAGCACCTGCCGCGCGAGGCCCGTGCGCGTGGTCGGCAGCAGCCCCGCACGCGCGATCCAGCGCACCGGATAGTTCGCGAGCGCATCACAGACGACCGACGCCTCGTCGCTGCCTTCCACCCGAATGATCAGGTCGAGCTCGCCGGCCATCAGCCGGCGCTGCAGCACGACGCTGACGTCGACGGTCAGGTCGATCTCCAGTTGCGGATAGTCGGCGGCGAGGCGGCGCAGGTAATGCGGCAGCCAGCTGTGCACGACCGTCTCGATCACGCCGAGCCGCAGCTTGCCGCGCAGCGCGCTTTCGCCGGCCGCGGCGGCCTGCAGCTCGTGCGTCGCCTCGACGACGGCCTTCGCATAGCCGAGCAGGTACTCGCCGTTCGGCGTGAGCCGGAACTCGCGGCTGTCGCGATCGACGAGCACGGTCTGCAATTCGTCCTCGAGCGCCTTCAGGCGCTGCGAGATCGCGGCCGGTGTCGCGTGCAGCGCGGCGGCCGTCGTGCGGAAGTTGCGCAGCTTCGCGAGCGTGACGAAGGTTTCGAGAAAACGCGTGTTCATGGGCGGCGGGCGGACGGTGGACGCGCAGCATGCCGGTGAAGAAAATTGAACGGGACCGGGGAAAACCCGAAGATCCGTTAAGAAATTCTATACGCCGGACGCAAAAAAACTCGTTGGCGACAACATTTTTTCTTTTCTATTCTTCGCCGTATCCGCTGACGCAATCGCGTCATCCCGACGACATACCGATCTGCCAACGACCACCATGACGCCTTCCGAATTCCGCCAGTCCGTACGCAACGGCGCGTTCCGCAGCCCGACCGCCGGCCAGTGCGGCCCGTTCGCGCAAGCGAATCTCGCGATCCTGCCGAGCGCGTTCGCGCACGATTTCCTGCGCTTCTGCCAGGCGAACCCGAAGGCGTGCCCGCTGCTGGGCGTCGGCGAACCGGGCGCGTTCCGGCTCGACGTGCTCGGCGAGGATCTCGACATCCGCACCGACGTGCCGAGCTACAACGTGTATCGCGACGGGCGCCTGACCGAGCGGGTCGAATCGCTCGAGGCGCTGTGGCGCGACGATTTCGTCGTGTTCGCGATCGGCTGCTCGTTCTCGTTCGAGGACATGCTGGCGCGTGAAGGGATCGGGCTGCGCCACATCGAGGAGGGTCGCAACGTGCCGATGTACCGCACGTCGATCCCGAATCGCCGCGCGGGGATCTTCGGCGGCCAGCTGGTCGTGTCGATGCGGCCGCTGCGCGGCGCCGACGCGATCCGCGCGGTGCAGATCACGAGCCGGTTCCCGGGCGTGCACGGCGCGCCGGTCCATATCGGCCATCCGCGGGAGCTGGGCATCGCCGATCTCGGCGCGCCCGATTTCGGCGACGCGGTGACCGTGCGCGACGGCGAGCTGCCGGTGTTCTGGGCGTGCGGCGTGACGCCGCAAACCGCGCTGATGGAAGCGAAGCTGCCGCTCGCGATCGCGCATACGCCCGGCTACATGCTGATGACCGACATCACGAACGCGTCGCTGGCCGTGTTCTGACCCGCTCGACGCCGGCGGCCCGCGCGGCCGCCGGTCCGGCTCCGTCGCGGCGGCGTGCCGCGACCGCAGACGATCCGCCCGGCCGGAGGGCGGCGTGCAGCCACGGCCTGGCGATCGCGACGCACGCACGATACGCACCGCACGTACGACGAACACGGTTTTGACCGCACCTTTCGACAGGAGCTTCATCATGGAAAGCAAGACCCTCGCGGCGCCCGCCGCCGATCCCGCGGGCCCCGCACGCAACGGCCTGTTCGGATGGTATGCGGACGCGCAGCCGCGCGAACGCCGCGCGTTCTGGAGCTGCAAGGTCGGCTACATGCTCGACGGGATGGACACGCAGATGCTGTCTTTCGTGATCCCGACGCTCGTCGCGACCTGGGGCATCTCGCTCGCGGACGCCGGCTTCATCGGCACGATGACGCTGCTCGCGTCGGCGCTCGGCGGCTGGATCGCGGGCATCCTGTCCGACCGGATCGGCCGCGTGCGCACGCTGCAGCTGACCGTGCTGTGGTTCGCCGTCTTCACCGCATTGTGCGGGCTCGCGCAGAACTACCACCAGCTGCTCGCGGCGCGCGCGCTGATGGGCTTCGGCTTCGGCGGCGAATGGACGGCCGGCGCGGTGCTGATCGGCGAGGTGATCCGCGCGCGCGACCGCGGCAAGGCGGTCGGCCTCGTGCAGTCGGGCTGGGCGATCGGCTGGGGGCTGTCGGCGCTGCTGTATGCGCTGCTGTTCTCCGTGCTGCCGGCCGAACAGGCGTGGCGCGCGCTGTTCCTCGTCGGCCTCGCGCCGGCGCTGCTGGTGGTCGTGATCCGCCGCTACGTGAAGGAACCGGACGTCTACGAGAAGGAGAAGGCCACGCAGGCCAAGGTGGCCGACGCGCCGCGCCTCACCGAAATCTTCGCGCCGAAGCTGCTGTCGACGACGCTGCGCGCGGCGCTGCTGACCACCGGCGCACAGGGCGGCTACTACGCGATCACGACCTGGCTGCCGACGTTCCTGAAGACCGAGCGGCACCTGACCGTGATGGGCACCGGCGGCTATCTCGCGACCATCATCATCGGCTCGTGGGTCGGCTACCTGACGAGCGCATACCTGACCGACCGCCTCGGCCGCAAGCCGAACTTCATCCTGTTCGCACTCGGCTCGATGGTGATCGCGTTCGCCTATACGTCGCCGGCGCTGCACCTCACCAACGCATCGATGCTGTGGCTCGGCTTCCCGCTCGGCTTCTTCGCGTCGGGCATCTTCTCCGGGATGGGCGCGTTCCTCACCGAGCTGTTCCCGACGCGGGTGCGCGGCTCGGGGCAGGGCTTCTGCTACAACGTGGGCCGTGCGGTCGGCGCCCTGTTCCCGTTCCTGATCGGCGCGCTGTCCAAGCAATACGGGCTCGGCGCGAGCATCGGAATCTTCGCGGTCGCCGCCTACGGCGTGATGATCGTCGCCGCGCTGACGTTGCCTGAAACCCGCGGCCGCGAACTCGACGCCGCGTAAGCGGGCGCCTGCCCGCCACCTTTTTCTCTCCCTGTTCACCGAAGCCCTCACGCGGCGCGCGATGCGCGCCGTGCGGCGGCGCTCGTCTTCAGATTCAACGACGCATCGAGTTCATCGCCATGACTGACCGACACACTCTCCCCGTTTCCTCCGACGCCGCGCGCTGGCAATTCTGGATCGACCGCGGCGGCACCTTCACCGACATCGTCGCGCGCCGGCCCGACGGCTCGCTCGTCACGCACAAGCTGTTGTCGGAGAATCCCGAGCAGTATCGCGACGCGGCCGTGGCCGGGATCCGTCACCTGCTCGGCCTGGCCGACGGCGAGCCGATCACGCCCGAACGCGTCGACATGGTGAAGATGGGCACGACGGTCGCGACCAACGCGCTGCTCGAACGCAAGGGCGAACGCACCGCGCTCGCGACCACTCGCGGGTTTCGCGACGTGCTGCGCATCGCGTACCAGAATCGTCCGCGCCTGTTCGATCTCGACATCGTGCTGCCCGATGCGCTGTACGAGACCGTCGTCGAGGTCGACGAGCGGATCGGCGCGCACGGCGACGTCGTCGTGCCGCTCGACCTGCAACGCGCGGAAGCGGCGCTGCGCCGCGTGTTCGACTCGGGCGTGCAGGCGTTGGCCGTCGTGCTGATCCACGGCTATCGCTACACCGCGCACGAGCGTGCGCTGGCGGACCTCGCGCGCCGCATCGGCTTCACGCAGGTGTCGGTGTCGCACGAGGTGTCGCCGCTGATGAAGATGGTGTCGCGCGGCGACACGACCGTGGTCGACGCCTACCTGTCGCCGATCCTGCGCCGCTACGTCGAGCAGGTCGCGCACGAGATGCCGGGCGTGAACCTGCAGTTCATGCAGAGCAGCGGCGGCCTGACGCGCGCCGATGCGTTCCAGGGCAAGGACGCGATCCTGTCCGGCCCGGCCGGCGGCATCGTCGGGATGGTGCGCGCCGCGCGGGCGGCCGGCTTCGAGCGCGTGATCGGCTTCGACATGGGCGGCACGTCGACCGACGTGTCGCACTACCACGGCGAATTCGAGCGCGTGTTCGAGACGCAGGTGGCCGGCGTGCGGATGCGCGCGCCGATGATGAGCATCCACACGGTCGCGGCCGGCGGCGGCTCGGTGCTCGGCTTCGACGGCGCACGGCTGCGCGTCGGGCCCGAGTCGGCCGGCGCGAACCCGGGGCCGGCCGCGTACCGGCGCGGCGGCCCGCTGACGGTGACCGACTGCAACGTGATGCTCGGCAAGATCCAGCCCGACCATTTTCCGCGCGTGTTCGGCCCGCACGCGGACGAACCGCTCGACCGCGACGGCGTGGCCGCGAAATTCGCGGCGCTCGCCGACGAGATCCACGCGGCGACCGGGCGGCGCGACACGCCCGAGGCGCTGGCCGAAGGGTTCCTGGAGATCGCGATCGGCAGCATGGCGAACGCGATCAAGAAGATCTCGGTGCAGCGCGGCCACGACGTGTCGCGCTACGTGCTGACGACCTTCGGCGGCGCCGGCGGCCAGCACGCGTGCGGCGTGGCCGACGCGCTCGGGATGACGCAGGTGTTCGCGCATCCGCTCGCCGGCGTGCTGTCCGCCTACGGGATGGGGCTGGCCGACCAGACCGCGATGCGCGAGCGCGCGGTGGAAGCCGTGCTGTCCGACGCGTCGCTGCCCGCGCTGAACGCGGCGCTCGACCGGCTGACCGACGACGCGGTCGGCGCACTGCTCGAACAGGGCGTGCCGCCGGAACGCATCGCGACCGAGCGGCGGGTGCACCTGCGCTACCAAGGCACCGATTCCGCGCTCGACGTGCCGGCCGGCAGCGTCGCCGCGATGCAGCAGGCGTTCGAGGCCGCATACCGGCAGCGTTATGCGTTCCTGATGCCCGGCACGCCGCTGGTCGCCGAACTGGCGTCGGTCGAGGCGATCGGCCGGTCCGATGCGCCGGTCGAGGTCGCGCCGCTCGCGCCGCGCGACGATGATGCGGCGCCGCAAGCGCACAGCGCCGTGCGTTTCCATTCCGGCGGCCAGTGGCACGACGCCGCGCTGTACGTGCGCGACACGCTGCTCGCCGGCGACACGATCGACGGCCCGGCGATCGTCGCGGAGAAGAACGGCACGACCGTCGTCGAACCCGGCTGGCGCGCGCGGATGACCGCGCAGGGCAACCTCGTGCTGACGCGCACGACGCCGCTGCCGACCCGCCGCTCGCTCGGCACCGACGCCGATCCGGTGCGGCTCGAGATCTTCAACAACCTGTTCATGTCGATCGCCGAGCAGATGGGGCTGCGGCTGCAGAACACCGCGTACTCGGTGAACATCAAGGAGCGGCTCGACTTCTCGTGCGCGATCTTCGACGGCGACGGCAACCTGATCGCGAACGCGCCGCACATGCCCGTGCACCTCGGCTCGATGGGCGAGAGCATCCGCACGGTGATCGAGCGCAACCGCGGGCGCATGCGCGACGGCGACGTGTTCATGCTGAACGACCCGTATCACGGCGGCACGCATTTGCCGGACGTTACCGTCATCACGCCGGTGTTCGCGGACGGCTCCGACACACCGCTGTTCTACGTCGGCTCGCGCGGCCACCATGCGGACATCGGCGGCACGACGCCGGGCTCGATGCCGCCCGATTCGACGCACATCGACGAGGAGGGCGTGCTGATCGACAACTGGCAGCTCGTGTCGGCCGGCGTGCTGCGCGATGCGGACACGCGCGCGCTGCTCGCGTCGGGCCGCTATCCGGCGCGCAACGTCGAGCAGAACATGGCCGACCTGCGCGCGCAGATCGCCGCGAACCAGAAGGGCGTCGACGAGCTGCGGCGCATGGTCGGGCAGTTCGGCCGCGACGTCGTGCTCGCGTTCATGGGGCACGTGCAGGACAACGCGGAAGAGGCGGTGCGGCGCGTGATCGGCGCGCTGCAGGACGGCGCGTACCGCTATCCGCTCGACAACGGCGCCGAGATTCGCGTCGCGATTCGCGTGGATCGCGCGGCGCGCCGTGCGGAGATCGACTTCACCGGCACGTCGGCGCAGCTCGACAACAACTTCAATGCGCCGAAGGCCGTCTGCATGGCCGCGGTGTTGTACGTGTTCCGTACGCTGGTCGGCGCCGACATCCCGCTGAACGCCGGCTGCCTCAAGCCGCTCACGGTGATCGTGCCCGCGCGCTCGATGCTGAACCCCGAGTATCCGGCGGCGGTCGTGTCGGGCAACGTCGAGACGTCGTCGGCGATCACCAATGCGCTGTACGGTGCGCTCGGCTGCGTCGCGTCGAGCCAGGGAACGATGAATAACTTCACATTCGGCAACGAGAGGGTCCAGTACTACGAGACCATCGCCGGCGGCAGCGGCGCGGGCGATGGTTTCGCGGGCGTCGGCGCGGTGCAGACGCACATGACGAACTCGCGGCTGACCGACCCGGAGGTGCTCGAATGGCGCTACCCGGTGCGGCTCGACTCGCACCGGCTGCGCGCGGGTTCCGGCGGTGGCGGGCGCTGGCGCGGCGGCGACGGCGCGGTGCGGCGGATCCGCTTCCTCGAGCCGATGACCGCGTCGATCCTGTCGAACAACCGGATCCATGCGCCGTTCGGCGCGGCGGGCGGCGAAGCCGGCGCGGTCGGCCGCAACACCATCGAGCGCGCGGACGGCACGGTCGAGACGCTCGACCATATCGGCCGCGCGCAGATGGCGCCGGGCGACGTGTTCGTCGTCGAGACGCCGGGCGGCGGCGGTTACGGCGCGGCCGGCTGAGCGGCGCCGCGCAACGCGCGAGCAACCGGTGCGGCGGCGTGCATGCCGGACGGTTTTCGCGCGTCGCGGCGGGGCGATCGCACCGGTTCCATTCATGGCGCCGCCATGCCGGTGCAATCCCGCGATATATCCGCCCGCATCGATCGACGCGATATTGCAACGCATACGGGAATAAAGACACGCATTCCCGCAGGAACGGAAATGGAAATTCCCATTCCGCGTGTCGTCCACTGTGATCGGACCCCGACAAAATGGCACGGGGGCGGATCGATCCCGGGATCGGGCAATTCGCCGCAAACGCCCGCCCGGCGGGGCGCTCCGCCGATCGGTGCGACCCGCTCCGGCGCCCGTGCGCACATCGGCGCGCACGCCGCCATCACAAAAACGCCCCCGTGCCAATCGAGTTGCGATTCCTTGACACCCCGTTCCAAATGTGAGTGCCAATCTTCATCGTCATTTGATAAGATGGGTTCCATCATTCGTTTGGAAAATCTGCGCGCGAGAGGCGCGAACGCCGGGTCGCATTAGTTGTTGGAAACAAATACGGAACGAGGGTCGTTGTCACGGCCATCACGGCTGCCTTGCCGGGTACGCGCGCTGCGCGCCCGGGGATCGGGGGCGGCCAACTCGCCTCCGTCTACACTGTGCGTTTTTTCTGGATCGGGGCGTATCCATGGATGACGAAAACGAAAGCGCGGTGCTCGAAGCGCATCTCGGTACGCGCAGCCCATGCTGGCGCCTCGGCAGCGACAGCAACGCACTCGAACTGGCCGCCGTTCGCGGCCTGACCAATGTCGCGGTTGCGCTGACCGGCGAGCAGGCCGCGCGGATTCGCGCGCTCACCGGCGTCACGTCGCACCTCGTGCTCGACCTCGCGCTGTTCGGCGATCCGGTCAGCCTGCACCTGGTCGGCAGGAAGGTCGACACCGCCAACTGGGCCGGCACGGCCTCCGCTTATTCCGATACCGCGTCCGTCGCCGGCGATCTCGCGCACGGGCTCGCGTTCGCCGAGCAGGTCGTGTCCGAAGTGAATTCGCTCGTCGTGATCCTCGACCGCAACGGCATGGTGCAGCGCTTCAACCGCCTGTGCGAGGAAGTGACGGGCAAGCGCGAGGTCGACGTGATCGGCCGCAGCGCGTTCGAGCTGTTCATGAGCGCCGAGCAGGGCGCGCAGTCGCGCAGCAACATCACCGGCTTCTTCGCGAGCAACCGCTCGTTCGCGGTCGAGCGCTACATCAACACGGTCAACGGCCCGCGCCTGTTCCAGTTCCGCAACAAGTTCGTGCAGAGCGGCAGCGGCGCCGACGAGCAGTTCCTGATCTGCTCGGGCGTCGACGTCACCGAGGAGCGCAACGCGCAGCAGCGGCTCACCGAACTCGCGAATTCCGACGTGCTGACCGGCCTGCCGAACCGTCATGCGATCAGCGAGCGCATCCGCGTCGCGCTGGCCGCGGACCGTACCGACGTGCGCGGCCAGGTTGGCATCCTGTTCCTCGATCTCGACAACTTCAAGCGCGTCAACGACCACTACGGACACATCACCGGCGACCGCCTGCTGCAGGACGTGTCCACGGTCATCGGTGGCTGCCTGCCGTCCGGCGCGACGCTCGCGCGGCTCGGCGGCGACGAATTCCTGGTGCTGTTCGAGCACGGCACGCGGCCGCTGCTCGAGGCGACCGCGCAGATCATCCTCGAGCAGTTGCGTACGCCGATCCACCTCGGGCTGGTGGAGGTCTACACGAGTTGCTCGATCGGCATCGCGATGTATCCGCAGCACGGCGATTCGCTCGAAACGCTGATCCGCAGCGCCGACACCGCGATGTACGTCGCGAAGGAAGAGGGCAAGCATACGTACCGCGTGTTCTCGATGGAGATGAACCAGAAGGTCGCGAAGTTCATGTGGCTCGACACGAACCTGCGCAAGGCGCTCGAGGAAGAACAGTTCGTGCTGCATTACCAGCCCGTCGTCGACATCGCGACCGGCGACGTGCACGGCGTGGAGGCGCTGATCCGCTGGCAGTCGCCCGATCGCGGGCTCGTCGCGCCGATCGAGTTCATCCGCTTCGCCGAGGAGTCGGGGCTGATCGCGCCGCTCGGCCGCTGGGTGATGCGCACCGCGGCCGCGCAGGCCGCCGCGTGGAGGGCGAAGGGGCTCGACGTGCGGATCGCGGTGAACGTGTCCGCGCGGCAGTTGCAGGACATGAACATCGTCGATCAGTTCGCGTCGATTCTCGACGGCGCGGGGCTGAAGCCGAGCCTGGTCGACATCGAGCTCACCGAAAGCAGCTTCATCGAGGACGAGGAAGCGGCGCACGAGCTGATGAAGCAGTTCCGCCAGCTCGGCGCGGAGATTCACCTCGACGATTTCGGCACCGGCTATTCGTCGCTGTCGCAACTGTCGCGCCTGCCGCTCGATTCGATCAAGCTCGATCGCAGCTTCATCACCGGCATCGATCGCAACCCGCGCTCGCAGGCGCTGGTGCGCTCGGTCGTGTCGCTCGCGAAGGCGCTGAGTTTCTCGGTGGTCGCCGAAGGCGTCGAGACGCACGCGGAAGCCGAATTCCTGAAGCAGATCAACGTCGACCACGCGCAGGGCTTCTACTTTGCGCGGCCGATGCCGGCCCAGGCCTTCGAGGCGTGGCTCGTGGAAACGAGAAAGCTCAGGCTGATCGCCTGAGCCTCCCCGCTTGACGGAGTGCGCCGCCTGCCGGCGGCGCGCTCCGCTCACGTCACACCGTGCGCAGCTTCGACACGCGCCGGTTCTGCAGCATCACCAGGCGTTCCATGTACGCGAGGTCCTTCGGCTCGATCGTGAACGCCGCGCGAACCCATTCCTCGGTGATGTCCATCAGCTCGGAACGGGTGAGGTGGAACACGCGTTCGCGTGCGCGCAGCATCGCGCGGATGCCGTTCAGCTTCGGCTTGATCACGTCGATGAAGGTGCGCGTCGCGAGATACGCGTCGCCCGCGTCGAACGTCTGGTCGATCAGCCCGCGATCCTCGTACCACTCGGCCGCATGCGGCTCGCCGGTCGAGATCAGCGATTCCGCGAGCCCGCGGTCCGCCTTGCGCGCGACCAGCGAATAGCCGCCCATGCCCGGGAACAGGTTGAACGCGATCTCGGGAAAGCCGAGCTTCACGCCTTTCTGCGCGAGCATGTAGTGGTGCGCGAGGGCGGCCTCGAAGCCGCCGCCCAGCGCGCTGCCCTCGATCATCGCGATCGAGATCGCACCGGTGCCGAAGCCCGTGTAGATCTCGTACACGCCGTCGATGCACGAGCGCGCGTAGGCCACCAGCTGGTCGCGGCGGCCGCTGCGGATCGCGTCGACGAAGAAGCTCAGGTCGCCGCCGACGTTGAACAGTTCGGGGACGAGCGAGCCCGTCACCCAGAAGTCGAACGGCAGGCCGGAGTCGCGAGCGACGCGCGCGAGATGGATGATGTCGGTGACGAGTTGCTGGTTGAAGCACGGCCGCGGCTCCGATCGCAGCATCATCCACATGACGTTGCGGCCTTCTTCGTAGAACGCGGTCAGTTGCGTGAGTTCGCCCGCTTCGTAAAACGGACGGCACGCCGGATGGGATTGGAGTTGCATGGTATGTCCTCGAGATGTGGTTTTTGAAAGCCCGCGCGACCGGCGCTACGCGGGGAAACCGGCTCCCCTCATGACGCCGGTCGCGAGGCATCGCCATTGTTGCGCGCACACAAAAGCGGAATTGCGGGGAACAACGCACGATCTCGGATCGCGGCGCGGGTATGAATCGCGTTGCTTGCGAACCATGCAAACCGGTCATCCCGTGCAAGCCGTGCGAACGGTGGGCATGACGAGATCGCGTGACGGGCGAAGAGACACGGGCGGCATCGCGCAAGCGGCGATGGGGGGATGCGCGCCGATGCGTGGAGAGCGGCGCGCGATTCGCTCATGCGCTGAAAGTGACGCCGCGCCATCGGCCGTCACGCATGGAACAGGCGGGCTGGTGCGGTAGCCGGCAGTCGGCTGGCTTGGGAGGATGACGCCCCGCGCCCGGCGTTCGGGGAGGGGACCATGACCGCATTCCGGAAGACGTGGCAGCGGCTCGCCGGATAGCCGCTGGATGCGAGCATGTACGCGCTGCCGTGGGTCGACCGGTTGTATCCCGGACACTTCCGCGACGTGATCTTCCTCGCGCCGGACGAAGGCGACGCGAAGGCATGCGCCGGGCACGAGCATCGCGAGCGGCTGCGTCACACGATCATCGAGTCGCTCGACTGCTACGTCGTGCACGGCCGCCGCAGCGGCATCGCGGCCGACTGCCGGATCGCGTCCGGCACGAACCCGGTCGTCGAATTCATGAACCTCGCGCCGTCGACGCTCGATGCCTGTCCGAACGCCATGTGTTTCGCGCGCAAGCCGATCTTCCGGCGCGTGAATTTCCTGATCGCGTGGTGACACGACCCGACGCCGGTCGAACTGCAGGCGCGGCGGCATGTCGAGGGGCGGCAGATGGTGCTGTTGTCGATGAACGTCGGATCGCGGGCGGGTGAAACGGAGATCACCGGCCGACGCAAACGATTCAACCTGACGCGTCGCGTCATATCGTAAGCAATGGAAAATAAGTTGAAGCGTGGCCCGGAGCGCGGTCGGCGGCGCTGAGCGCCGCACGGTCGCGCGGCGACGACAAGGGGGACATGACGGTGATGGTTACGTTTCGGTCATCCGCCGCACCGGACATCGTGATGTTGCGCGATCTGGCGCAGTACCTGCCGGGGCTCGTCGGCAAGGGGCTCGACGAGCACGGGGTGATTTCCACTGACGAATTGCCGGGCGCGATCGCGTGGCTCGAGCAGGCGGTCAGGGACGACATGGCGCGGGAACGCGCGCACGAGCGCTCGACGCAGGCGCGGCGCACCGAACTGTCGCCGCATGCGGGCGGGCTTGCGCAACGCGCGTGGCCGCTGCTGGACATGATGCGTGCGGCCCACGAACAGGGCCGGCACGTGATGTGGGGTGTGCAGGCGCGCGACGCGCCGGCTGCCCGAAGACGAACCTCCGCTGCAAGGCCGACGGCCTGGCGTCGCGCGACGCCGTGCCGCCGGCCGATTTTTTGTGTGTGGCGCGATTACGGGTGACGGTGCGTATGCGAGCGTGACGAACGCCGCGAGGAGCGGTGCAGCAGCCTGTCGCGCGTGCGGTCGCGGCCGCGTTGGGCCGCGAAGAACAGCACCGCGAACACGAGAACCGCGAGCAGTACGAGGGTCTGGACGATACCGTTTTCCATGTCGCCTCCGGCAGGATGGGGGACGCGGTGCGCGGTGGCCGGGCGTCGGCTTGCCGGCTTGCCGGTGCCGGCCACCTTCGTATCGATGAAGCGCTTGGCCAGGGCGGTCGAGATCTTGATCGCGTCCGCGTCGTTGCGGAACACGTGATGCTTCGGGTCGAGCAGGTGCGCCTCATGGCGGCCGCCGGCATCGCGCCAGTACACGACGGCGAGCGGCTGGTACAACGCGCCGGGTTCGAGACCCTCGCCGGCCACCGGGTCGACCGGCGCGCCCGCGCGGATCTCATATTGACGATAGGTCACGCAGCGCGATGGTTCCATGATGATTTCCTTCCGGTGCCGTTCGTTCCGACCCCGCGCCGCACGTCGCGCTGCGATCACGTCGGCATCGGCATCGCTTCGATCAGCGCGGTCCCGAGCCGCGCGCCGATCGCGGCGCCGCCCCGCTTCGGATGCCCCCGCTCGAAATGCAGCGCTGTCAGCAGCGCACCAATCGGGATCACGCCCGGCAGCGCGAACGCGATCACGAGACAAGCGATTTCGACATCGGTGTTGATCAACATGATGTCTCCTTCCCCCTGTCGGCGCGTCGAATTCACCGGATCGTCATCCGGACCGGCGACATCGTGCGCGCGCCGCAGGCCTGCGTGACGCGTGCGGCGCGGCCGGCCGCGTCGCGGCTTGACGCTCGCGGGCACGTCACCCACACTGGTCTGAACGACGGGGCGCGGCGCGCGCGGACGCGTGCCCGTCGCGTCCCGACATGAACACGAACGCGCGGAGAGCCTGGACGTGGTGCGTTTTCCGTTCCGATCGACCGGCAGCGTGCCGGGCCGCGCCGCTGCGCTCGCGGCGGCCGTCGTCGTTGCCGCGCTCGCGCGTCCGGCGGTCGCCGAGACGGGCGACGAAGCGCCCGTCACGCTCGTCAGCGATGTCCACGTGTTCGTGCTCCAGCACGACGGCTCGCTCGACGAGCACGACGATTCGACATTGCGCGCGAACGATGCGAACGGGATCGATGCGATCGCACAGCGCTACGTATGGTTCGACAAGAACCTGGAGAAGGTCGAGCTGGTCGCGGCCGAGACGATCGATCGCGACGGCGTCGCGCATCCGGTCGGCCCCGATGGCATCCGCGACGTCCAGGAGCCGCGTTCGGCCGGCGCGCCGACCTTCCAGGACGGGCTGCTGCGCACCGTCGTGTTTCCCGGCGTCGAGGCCGGGTCGAGCACGCGCATCGCGTTCCGCAAGTCGCGCACGAAGCCGGTCAACGCCGGTTACTTCGGCTACTACGTCGAACCGTCGCGCGAGCCGGTGGAGAACCAGCGGCTGATCTTCGACGTGCCGGCCGACATGCCGCTGCATGCGGACGCGCGCGGCTACGTCGCGCTGCCGCCGGTAACGGCGAACGGCCGCACGCGCTACACGTTCGATTACCGGCACGGCCCGTACGACCGGATCGAGAGCGGCTCGGTCGGCTATCCGACCTACGGCGACCGGCTCGTGGTGTCCACGCTGCCCGACTATGCGGCGTTCGCCGCGCGCTACCGCAACGCGGCCGTCGATGCGAGCGCGAACGATCCGGCCGTCGTGCAGCTGGCGCGCGCGCTCACCGCGGACGCCGCCGATCCGCACGACCGGGCGCGCATTCTGTACGACTGGGTGCAGGCGAACGTGCGTTACGTCGCGCTTTTTCTCGGCGAGACGGCCGCCGCGCCGCATCGCGTGACGGACATCCTGCGCAACCGCTACGGCGACTGCAAGGATCATGTCGCGCTGTTCGGCGCGCTGCTCGCGGCGGTCGGCATTCGCAGCGAACCGGTGCTGATCAATCTCGGCGCCGTGTACACGCTGCCGTCCGTGCCCGGTTACGGCGGCGGCGCGATCAATCACGCGATCACGTGGCTGCCCGAGCTCGGCCTCTACGCGGACACCACGACGGCCGGCATCGCGTTCGGCTACCTGCCGCCGATCGTGATGGACCGGCCGGCGCTGCTCGTCGACACCGGCGTGCTGTCGCGCACGCCGGCCGCGCAGCCGAAGCGCCGTACCGCGCGCGTGGAGATCGATGCGGCGCAACCGGGCGCCGCGCGGTTTCACGCGCGCGTCGAGGACGACGGCTGGACGGCGGAGCTGGAGCGCAACCTGTTTCGCCGCGCGCCGCCCGAGCGCATCCGGCAGCTTGCGAACGAACGCGTGCGGCAAAGCGGGTTGCGTGGCCGCGCGCAGATCGTGACGAGCGATCGCCGCGCGACGGACGGACCGTTCGATGTGACGTATGCCGGCACGCTCGATCACGTCGTGTGGCCGGACGGCACGACCGCCGTGCCTGCGCTGTCGAGCGTCACGGGCGGCATCGCGACGCAGGTCGAGGGCTGGCTCGCCGAACCGGTGCGCATGCAGCCGTGGGTGTGTCTCGGCGGCACGTTCGAAGAGACCGGTCAGATCGCGCTGCCGGCCGGCGTCGCGGTGACCGACTTGCCGACCGATACGGCCGTGCACGACAGCTTCGTCGACTTCACGTCGCATTATGTATTCGACGCGGCCGCGCACGTCGTGCAGGTCACGCGTCGGATGAGGGCCGGGTTCGGCCGGCAGGTCTGCACGGCAGACGAGTTCACGGCATTGCGCGCATCGCTCGAACGCATCGAACGCGACGCGCAGGCGCAGATCGTCGTGCGGGCGAAGGGGCGTTGAGCGGGGGAAGACAGTGAGCGCGTCACCGTCGTCGGCCGACGCGCAGGAGGGAAATCATGACGGAACGGGATCACGAGATCGCCGATCTCTCGAAGGAATTGCTGGGCCGGATCGTGCAGGGCATGATCGCGAACGGTGCGGCCGTGGATGCGGAGCAGTGCGCGGCGCTTGCCGTGCAGTGCGCGACGGCGCTGGTCGACAAGCTGGACGCGCACGACGGCTGAGCGGAATCGTGGCGGCCGGCGCCGGATTGCACGATGCCGGGGCGACCCGGCAGGCGCGCATCACGTCGCGCTGCGTGGCACGAGATGCGTCATGCGCCGGCGTGCGTGTCGCCTTCCGCGCGCACCGCCCCCGGCGGCCGCCCGACCACGCGCTTGAATGCGCGGCTGAACGCGGCGAGCGACCCGTAGCCGAGCCGGTACGCGACCGCTTCGATCGTCTCGCGGTCGCGTGCGATCCACTGCGCGGCGAGCCGCATCCGCAGCTCGGTCAGGTAGCGCACCGGGGTCATCCCGGTGGCTGCGAGAAAGCGCTCCGCGAACACCGAGCGCGACACGCCCGCTTCGGCGGCCAGCTCCGCGACGCTCCAGTTGCGCCCCGGATCGCGATGCAGCGCGACGATCGCGCGGCCGAGCTTCGGTTCGCGCAGCGCCTGCACCCAGCCCGTCGCGTCGCCGCACCCGCACTCGACCCAGCCGCGCACGATGAACGCGGCGACCACGTCCGCGAGCCGCGCGAGGATGCCCGCGAAGCCCGCGCGTTCGGAGCACGATTCGCGCTCCATCGCGTCGAGCATCGGGCGGATTTCCGGGTAGCGCGCGAGCAGCGTGCCGACGTGCATGAATTCCGGCATCGTCCCGACGAGCGGCTGCATGCCGCCGAGATCGAGCTCCATGCACGCGCTGAAGATCAGCGCATCGCCGGCGGCCGGCTCCGTCGCGGCGCACGACGTCGCGCCCACCGACGCGACCGTGTCGCAGATCCTCGCGACCTCGAACCCGCCGATCTCGCGGCACGGCGCATCCGGATCGGACACCAGCGCGTGCGTGCGGCCGTGCGGCAGCAGGATCGCGTCGCCGGCCTCGAGCCGCACCGTCGTGCCGTCCGCGTCGCGCAGCAGCACGGGCCCGCGCCCGACGAAATGGAACTGCGCGCGGCCCGGCGCGTGGCCGAAGCTCAGCCCGAACGGCCGCGGCACCTGGATCCGGCGGTACTGCACGCCGCTCAGGCGCATGCCCAGCAGCAGCTCGCTGACGAGGTCGTGCACGTCGGGCACGGGAGGAAGCAGGGGCTCGGACATATCGAGATACGGACGATCGATCAACAAGAACGGATTGTATGTCATAGACCGTCCTGTCGTCGTTCCTTACGATACGTCGTCATCGGTATTTTCCCTATACGACTCGGAACGACGCATGAATCCCGGAATCTCCTCTGCCGCCGCCACGGCGGCTCCCCGCGAACCGGCCTGGGGCGCCGTCTTCGCGATGACGCTCGGCGTGTTCGGCCTCGTCACCGCCGAATTCCTGCCCGCGAGCCTGCTCACGCCGATGGCCGACAGCCTCGGCGTGACCGAAGGCGTGGCCGGCCAGGCCGTCACGGCCACCGCGACGGTCGCGCTCGTCACGAGCCTGCTGATCTCGGCGCTGACGCGCACGATCGACCGCCGGCGCGTGCTGCTCGCGTTCTCCGTGCTGCTCGTCGCGTCGAATTTCGCGGTCGCGTTCGCGCCCAACCTGGCGACGCTGCTGATCGGCCGCGTCGTGCTCGGCGTCGCGCTCGGCGGCTTCTGGACGATGGCGACGGCCACCGCGATGCGGCTCGTGCCGACCGCGATGGTGCCGCGCGCGCTGTCGATCATCTTCAGCGGCGTGGCGGTCGCCACGATCGCGTCCGCGCCGATGGGCAGCTACTTCGGGCACCTGATCGGCTGGCGCAACGTATTCCTGATCGCGGCCGGACTCGGCGGCGTCGCGTTCGTGTCGCAGGTCGTGACGCTGCCGTCGATGCCGCCGAGCGGCACGACGCGGCTGCGCACGCTCGTCGACGTGCTGCGCCGGCCGACCGTCGGCCTCGGGATGTTCGCGACGATCCTCGTGTTCACCGGGCACTTCGCGTTCTTCACGTATCTGCGGCCGTTCCTCGAACAGGTCGCCGGCGTCGGCGTGAACGGGCTGTCGGCGATCCTGCTCGGCTACGGGATCGCGAACTTCGTCGGCACGTCGCTCGCGGGCCGCGTGCTCGAACACCGGCTGCGGCCGATGCTGATCGGGATGCCGGCGCTGATGGTCGTGCTCGGCATCGCGCTCGTCGCGCTCGGCCGCGCGCCGATGCTCGACGCGGTGCTCGTCGCGTTGTGGGGGATGGCGTTCGGCGGCGTGCCGGTCGCCTGGTCGACGTGGGTCACGCGCACCGTGCCCGATGAAGCCGAGAGCGCGGGCGGGCTGATCGTCGCGGCGATCCAGCTCGCGATCGCAACGGGCGCGGCGGCGGGCGGCGTCGTGTTCGACGCGAACGGCGCAGGCGGCGTGTTCCTCGGGGCGGCCGCGGTGCTGGCCGTCGCGGTCGCGACGATCGTGACCGGCGTGCCCAAGCGGGTCGGCGTCGCGACGGCGCTGGCCGAGTGACGGTTCGCAGCGGGCCGGCGCGCGCGATCGTGCACCGGCTCGCTGCTCGGTGCGTCGGCGCGTGCGCGTCGAGCAACTGCCGGTGACGCGTTCCGGTGGCGTCGTCCGCGGGGAACATGCACTCCATGCGCAGTTCCTGCGCGGCGACGCTTTGCGGCGTACCGACCGTCGTG
Organism: Burkholderia sp. Bp9140; assembly: GCF_003853425.1. NCBI lineage: Bacteria > Pseudomonadati > Pseudomonadota > Betaproteobacteria > Burkholderiales > Burkholderiaceae > Burkholderia > Burkholderia sp. Bp9140. The sequence continues at coordinate 10,757 of NZ_QTPQ01000024.1, read as the reverse complement.
ATCAGCGAGCAATAACGCAGCACGACGCCTTCGTGGACGAAGCTGACCGGAATGACGGGCATCGCTGGTGCGGCGGCCGGTACCTGCGGTGTTTTCCCGTCTCCTCCGAGCAGCGGCTAGCCGCCTTGCTTCACCACTGCCGCGAGCGCCTTCATCGCCTGCAGGTAAGGGTACGGCCCGTGACTGATGCGCGCCACGCCGTATTCCGCGAGTTCGGCGAGCGTCGGCGTGTCGGCGACGCGCATGATGTTCACGGGCAGCGGCGATGCGGCCGTCAGCGCGCGAATCAGCGCCGGCGCGCGCAGGCCCGGCACGAACAGGCCGTCGGCGCCCGCCGCCGCGTAAGCGCGTGCGCGGGTCAGCACGTCGTCCAGAAGCCGCGCGTCGTGCGTATCGGCCGCGGCCTTGAAGAACACGTCGGTGCGCGCGTTGATGAAGTAGCCGATATCCGCGCGATCGGCCGCCTGCCGCGCCGCCACGAGTCGCGCGGCCGCATCGTCGACGGTGCGCAGCTCGCCCGTCGCCGGAAAGCTGTCCTCGAGATTGCAGCCGATCGCGCCGGCCTCGATGCTGCGCGCGATCGTGTCGGCGACCTCCTCCAGCCGCTCGCCGTATCCGCTTTCGAGATCGACGGTGACGGGCAGGTCGGTCGCCTGCGTGATCCGCGCGAGCACTTCCATCACGAGCGCTTTCGGCATCTGCTCGCCGTCGACGAAACCGTTGGCGACGGCGACCGACCAGCTGCCCGTCGCCAGCGCGATGCCGCCCGCGTCGGCCACCGTGCGCGCACTGCCGGCGTCCCACACGTTGAACAGCGCGAGCGGCTGGCCCGCGCGATGCAGCGAACGGAAATACGCGGCTTTTTCCTTGCTATTGCGGCTCATACTCGTCCCTCCGGTTGAAATTCCGATCGGTGACCGTGTCGAACGATACGTCGACCATGTCGAGCGCCGCGAGGAAATCGCGCGCGTCGAACAGTTCACCGAGACTGCGCACGCCGCCCGATGCCAGCGTCCTGCCGCTCAGCAACCGGACCGTCGCCTCGACGATGATCGGTGCGCTGACCGCATAGATGTCGCGTCCGGACGCGGTTGCGCGATGCGTGGTGCCGTTCTGCACGACGACGGCGTCCATCGCGAATTGCTGCGCCGAGCGGCCCAGCGCGTCGACCGGTTGCGGCGGCGGCGTGCCGGCATCGCGCACGTCGCGCAGCGCGAGCGTCGCGAGCCAGGACTCGATCGTATCGATGCGCAGATGACGTGCGAGTGTCATCACTTCCGAGAACGGCAGCAGCGTCACGTCGACGTCGCCGAGCGGCGACGGGAACGGCCACCTGCGTTCGCGCGCCGTCGACGGCACCGCGGCGGGCTTGCCGTCCTTCTGAATCAGCCGGATCGCGCGATTGCGCGCGCCGGTCACGCGCGTGCCGCGCGTCGGATGCCAGCTGTCGAGGCCGGTCGCGATGTCGACGCGCTCGATCGGCCGGCGCGGGTCGACGACGGCCGTGACGAGCAGGTCGGCCAGGCCGCCGTAGAACGCGGCGGCCGGCACGAGCGTCACGCCGGCGGCGCGTGCGCGGGCGTCGCGCTGGTCGGCCAGCGCCTGGACCGACGGCTGCTCGGCCGTCAGGTCGAGGTACGGGATGCCGGCCCGCAACGCCGCATCGGCGAGCGGCAGCGCGGTATCGAGGTACGGGCCCGCGCAGTTGATCACCGCGTGCGCGCCGCGCAACGCGGCGTCGAGCGCGGCCGGATCGTCGACCGTTGCGACGCGCCACGGCGCCACGTCGTTGCCGCCTTGCGCGAGCCGCGCTGCGTCGCGCCCAATGCGGATCGCTCCAAGGCCGCGCCGTTCCAGTTCGGCGACGACAAACCGCCCGGTGTGACCCGTGGCGCCATACACTGCAACCGTCATTTGACCGTCCATGATCGACTACGGTACAGAACGGTCTGTTTTATAGTACAGACCTGTAGCGTCGTCAACCCCGCGGTGCTATCATCGAACCGCACTTTTGCGGGACAGGCGGCCCTCGGCGGCCGGGCTTCGATGAAAAAGGGAACTGACACGAACGGGCGCGCGCCCGATACGCGTGAGCGCATTCTGCAAACGGCGAGCGCGCTGTTCTATCGGGAAGGGACGCGGGCGGTCGGCGTGGATCTGATCGTCGCGCAGGCGGGCGTCGCGAAGACGAGCCTGTATCGGCACTTCGCGACGAAGGACGACCTGATCGAGGCGTTCTTGCTGCGCGAGGATGCGGATTTCTGGGCGCACTGGGACGCCGTGGCCGCGCAGTACCGGCGCACGCCGCGCGAGGAACTGGATGCGCAGCTGCAATGGATCGGCGAGCGCATCGAGCGCCCCGGTTATCGCGGTTGTCCGCAGATCAACATCGCCGCCGAGTACGCGGACGGCAATCATCCGGCCCGCAAGGTCGCCGTCGCGCACAAGCAGGAATTGCGGCGCCGGCTGACGGAACTGGCGAGCGCGATGCGGATCGACGAACCGGAAACCTACGCGCTGCGGCTCGCGACCGTGATCGACGGCGCGCTCAGCAGCGGGCAGGCGCTGCACGCGCACGGGCCCGTGCGCTTCCTGCAGGCGTTCGCGCAATTGCTGATGCCGAAGAAGGGCAGGAAGTGAATCACATGGCGCACCGCGTCATCCGCGCGTAGCCGGATCCTCCGACAGCGCGCGCAACTGGCCGCGCAACACATCGACTGCTCCTGGTGCGAACGGCCGTTCGATGTCGGCGTGCGTTTGCTGCCACAGCGGGAACGCTTCGGCGAGCAGCTGATGACCGGCCGGCGTGAGTTCCAGCAGGCGGCTGCGCTTGTCGTCCGGATCCTGCGTGATGGTGAGCAACCCGCGCCGCTCGAGCGGCTTGAGCGCGGCGGTCAGCGTGGTGCGGTCCATCGCGAGCAGCGACGCGACCGATTTCATTGCGGCCGGCTTCGGCCGGTTCAGCGACATCAATAGCGAAAACTGGCCGTTGGTGAGATCCAGCGGACGCAGCACATCGTCGAAGATGCGCGCGAGATTGCGCGCCGCGCGCTGCATGTGCAGGCACAGGCAGCAATCGCGCACCATCAGCGTCGCTTCGAAGGGGAGCTTTTCTTTTCGTGCCATGTTGCAATTGTGTTGATATCAACCTATCTTGTCAAGGTCGAGGCGCGGCAGCCCGCGGCGCCCGTCATCGGAGGAGGAAGCATGAGTGCGCAACAGCAGTTGTATCTCGCCGTATTCCTCGGCAGCAAGGAGAGTCCGGCCATGAAGGCGTGGATGGCGCTACCGGAGGAGGAGCGGCGCACGCGCGAGCGGGACGGCATTGCCGCATGGCATGCATGGGTCGACCGCCATCGCGACGCGATCGTCGAGATGGGCGGCCCGCTCGGCAAGACCAAGACCATCGGCAAGGGCGGCATCACGGACACCGCCAATGCGATGAGCGGCTTTACCGTCGTGCGCGCCGCATCGCACGACGCGGCCGCCGCGCTGTTCGAAGGTCATCCGCATTTCACGCTGTTCCCGGGCGAGTCGATCGACGTGATGCCGGTGCTGGCGATTCCCGGCGCGTGAACGATGCGCGATGAACCCTGCCGGGCGCCGCGCGTCGTCGATGCGCCGCGGCCGGCATGGCGCGCATTTCCCGACATTCTGGATGGAGACTGGCGATGAAGCTTTACGGATTTGCCGGCACCCGCTCGCAACGCGCGTTGTGGGGGCTGAAGGAACTGGACGCGGATTTCGAGTTCGTGTCGGTCAACCTGCTGGCGGGCGAGCACAAGCGGCCCGAATTCCTGCGCCTCAACCCGGCCGGCAAGGTGCCCGTGCTGGTGGACGGCGACCTCGTGATTCCCGAGTCGGCCGCGATCGTGCTGTATCTCGCGGACAAGTATCCGGAGAAGGCGCTGCTGCCCACCGATCCGGCGCTGCGTGCGCAGGCTTATCGGTGGGTGATGTTCGCGGTGACGGAGCTCGAGCAGCCGCTGTGGCGCATTACGCGGCATACGTTCATCTATCCACCCGAGAAGCGTTCGCCGGCCGACATCGAACTCGCGCGCGAGGACTTCACGGCGATGGCCACGATCCTCGACCGGCATCTCGAAGGGCGTGAATTCATCGTCGGCGATACGCTGACGGTGGCCGATTGCGTGACCGCGTATCTGATCGACTGGGCGAGCGAGTGCAACCTGATCGAACCGTTCCCGCAATTGCGGGCGTATCTCGAACGCTTGTATGCGCGGCCGAAGGCGCCGCAGCGGATCGCGGACGCGCGCAAGGCGGCGTGAAAGGGTGGTCGGTCATGTCGATTGGCGTGATCGGCCACGAACATTGTTGCAGACCGTTGCCATTCGCTGGACGTGAATCCGGCCATCCTTTATCCCTTCAGCTTCCGAGAAAAAAGACGGTTGCTGAGAGAGAAGCATGGTCCGAGAACGAGATACGCAACGCGCAGTCGCACAGTGGAAAACCGGTCGTCAGTCGTATTTCCTCGAGGTGCCCGGCGCACCCGCGGCGCAGGATCTGTCGATCATGTCGTTCGTGCTCGACGAGCGACTCGGCGAGCCCTATCGGATCGAGGTGACGCTGACGAGCCCGGTTTCGCTCGCACGTGCCGATTACCTCAATCGTCCCGCGACCTTCACGATCGAGCCGCCGGGCACGAACGGCCCGACGGACGCGGTGCGTCGATTCGCCGGCTGCATCACCGCGTTCGGCCAGATCCGCAAGACGCGCGATTTCGTGTCGTACAGGATCGTCGTCGAGCCGTTCGTCGCCCGTTTGCGCCTCGTGGAGGCGACCCGCATTTATCAGCAACAGTCCGTGCCGGAGATCATCGAATCGATCCTCAGGCGGTACGAATTCCGCGCGCACCAGTTTTCGTTCAAGCTGCGGCACGCGTATCCGCGTCTTGCGTTTCGCATGCAGTACCGGATGTCCGATTGGGCTTACATCCGCCTGCTGATGGAACAAACCGGATTGTTCTGTTTTTTCCGGGCGGGACAGCATGGCGACGAACTGCATTTCGGCGATGATGTCGATGCCTATTCGTACCGTCCGCAAATCACCATTCCGTACCGCGAAGCAAGCGGTCTCGAAAGCGGTCACGAAGCCGTGCTTTCGCTCGAATCGTTGAGCGAAACGATTCCTCGCTCGATCAAGGTCGCCGATTACAACCCCGAGAAGGCTGACGACCGGTTCAACGCCGAAGCGAACATCGCGCGCGACGATCCGACGACATGGGGCGCGAGCTACGTCTACGGCACCCATCATCCGGATGGCGACGAAGCCCGGCGCGAAGCGCAATTGCGCCACGAGGCGGCGCTCGCATGGCAGGTCACGTATTCGGGCAAGAGTTCGGTCGTCGACTTCGCACCGGGGCTTGTCGCGAAGCTCGACGAGCAGCCGGCCGACGCGCCGCACGGGATCGTGATCGTGTCGGTGCGTCATGCCGGCGGCCGCGATGCGTCGTACATCAATACGTTCGATGCGATTCCGTGCGGCCGGCCATTTCGGCTGAAACTCGACGAGCGCCGCTGGCCGACGATTGCCGGCACGTTGTCGGCACGAGTCACGACGCCGGACGCTTCACCGTATGCGCACCTGACGAGCGAAGGGTGTTACACCGTACGCTTCGATTTCGACTTCGACACATGGCCGGCCGGCGGCGAGTGCGTGCCGCTGCGCCTCGCCAAGCCCTTCGCGGGCAGCCATCAGACGGGATTCCACTTTCCGCTGCTGGCCGATACCGAAGTCGCGGTCGCATTTGCCGGCGGCAACCCGAACCGGCCGTATATCGCGCATGCGCAGCATCACAGTCAGGCCGTCGACCTGGTCACGAGCCGGGATGGTTTCAACACGCGCAACGTGATTCGCACGCGAGCGAACAACAAGCTTCGCTTCGAGGACCGGAAGGGACGCGAAGGCATCAAGCTGTCGACCGATTTCGGCGGCAAGACCCAGGTCAATCTTGGTCACCTCGTCGATCGGCGCAAGGAGGCGCGCGGCGACGGGTTCGAAGTCAGAACCGACGAGCGTGGCGTACTGCGCGCCGGCAAGGGGCTGTTCCTGTCGGCCGATGCGCAGTCGAACGCGGGCGGGCACGCTTTCGACATGACGGTCGCGCGGCAGCAGCTCGACGCGGCGCGATCCCGCATGCGGAGTCTGACCGATGCGGTCGAGAAGGCGCGAGCGACGGTGGCGGCCTGCGAAGCGCAGCAGGCATTGCTCGACGCGCAGGTTCGGGATCTCGAGGCCGCCGTGTTGCTCGCATCGGCGCCGCACGGGGTTGCCGTGACCAGCGGCGAACACATGCAACTGGCGGCTGGCGGGCATCTCTTCACGACGACGGGCGGCAATGCCGATGCGGCGATCGGCGGCAACTATACGGTTGCAGCGGGCAATGCGGTGTCGCTGTATGCGCATGCGCAGGGGATGAAGTTGTACGCGGGCGCGGGCAAGGTCGACGTTCAGGCGCAAGCGGACGCGCTCGAACTGACGGCGCTGAAGGGGGTGACGATCGCAAGCACGTCGGATGCCGTGACGCTGAATGCGCGGAAGGCGTTGGTGCTGATGTGCGGCGGCGCATATATCAAGCTCGAAGGCGGGCGGGTGGAGATCGGCAGTGCGGCCGAAATCCGGTTGAATGGGCCGCTGAATGCCGGGCCGTCCGCGACGCGACGGCAGGCACTGCCGCTGATGCCCGAACAGGAAAAAACCGGCATTCAGCTCTGGCATGCGTATCCGAACGGAGAACCCGTCAGGAACGCGCCGTATCGAGTGACGTTCCCGGACGGTTCGTGGCGCGAGGGGCGACTGGATGCCAACGGAAGAGGCACGGTGGCGAATGTGCCGCGTGGCGGCGGTGCGGTCGAGTATCTCGAGGAAGCCCACGATCTTCAGGACAACGCACGCAAGTGGGGGGAACCGAAGGGCGCGCCGCACTTCGCGGCATCCGGTGACGCCGCCCGGACCGTGCCTAGCCTCGTCGGGGCAGCGATGGCCGCGGCGATTCCGGAGGCGGCCGCAGCGACGCGAGCGTTGGAGTCGGTCGCGGCGATCAAGGCGAAGGCGACGAGCGTTGCTTCGAGCGTCGCGCAAGGCGATGTCGCCGCTGTCGCTCGGTCCGCTCCAGACATGACCGGCCGGCCGCTCGTGCGTTCCGTGGCCAACGGCGCGGCGGCTGCGGGTCCCGGCGCTGCTCCGGACCTCGTCAAATCCACCGTGTCGCGCTGACTGGCGCCCCGCATTCCTTTTCCCGTTCAAAACCGATAACAACCCATGGCCGGAACCGCAGCTCCCTCCACCATTCAGCGCCCGATCCCGACGGCCCTCCGGCAAAACGCCGAAGCGCGGCGCGTGATCGTCAGCCCGTTTCCTGCGCCTGAAACCTCGCCGAGATTGATCGCGGCCGGCGTCGAATCCGTCGGGGACCCCCGCCTCGAGATCTTCGTTCAGTGCCTGTACATGGTGCCGTTCGTCGGCAATGCGATGTCGCTGTACGACGTCGGCGTCGACATCTACCGGATCTGCAGCGAGCCGGGCGGCACGACGAAGGTGCTCAACTGGGGGATTCTCGCGATCGATGCGATCGGTGTCGTGCCCGCCGCGGGCAATGCGACGCGGCCGGCGCGCGCGGTCGTCAAGGAGGTGCTGCTCGCCTTCGCGAAAGGGGCGGGCGCAGCGGTGCTGGTTGATCTGTTCTGGGCGACGGCCGGCGGCGACGTGCTCGCCTTCATGGCGGAACTCGATACGCATCTCCGGAAGTGGCAGGACGACATCGTCAAGGGCGTGCGCGAAGCGTCGCAGACCCTGCGGCGCTTCGTGTTGAACCCCGTGTCGGCGGCCGAGCAGATGGGGCGCATCCGGAAGAACCCGGGTTTCCTGTCGTGGGTGCCGTCAACGGAGGAGATCGCGCTCGTCGGCATCGACCAGCTTCTCAAGCTGTCCGGCCAGCGCGACGCGATCGTCGCATGGCTGGATGCATTCGATCGGCATACCGAACCGATGCTGAACAGCGCGTTCGGTAGCGCGCAAGAGGCGGGCAGCCTGCTGTTCATGGCCGCTCAAATCACCGCCGAAATCAAGGCGAGAAAGGCGCGCGGGATTCCGTCGCATGTGGCGCAGGCCGTGCCGGGCACGATGCGCGCGCCGCACCGCAAGCCCGGCGCGCACCGCGATTCGACGCAGAAGGGCGCGCCGCCGAGCGCACTGCCGGCGAAGGACGGTTGCGGCTGCCCGCGGACCGCGAGTGCGAAACCGGTCAACTATGCGATGGGCGACGAGAACCTCGAACAGACCGACTTCGTGGTCGACGCGATCGTGCCGATCGTGTGGAAGCGCCGCTACCGGTCGAGCCTTGCCGCCTACGATGCAAGCCCGCTCGGGGCGCGCTGGAGCAGCCCGTATCACCTGTCGCTGGAGGAGCGCGACGGCGCGCTGACGTTCTTCGACCCGGTTGGCCGGGCGGTGCCGCTGCCGCGGGTGGCGGTCGGCGAAACGATCGAGGTGCCGACCGAGCAGTTCAGCGTGACGCGTCCCGATGCACGGCATGTCCTGCTCGCGTATCCCGACGGCTCGCACGAACGCTATGAGCGACACGGCACGGCCACGCTCGTTCGCTATCGCCTCGCGTCCCGCCAGCACCGCGATGGCCTCGGCCTGGGTTTCACCTATAACGCCGCGGACGAACTCGTCGCGATCGGTGACGATGCGGGCAACGCGATCCGCATCGATTATGTCGACGGACGCGTGTCGGCGATCTATCGCGCCGGCGTACCGGGCCTCGCCAACGAGGCGCTCGCGCGCTACGCGTATAGCGCCGAAGGCGACCTCGTCGGCCACGTCGACATGCTCGGGTGCCGGCGGACCTATGCGTACGCGCACCATCTGCTCACGCGCCATACGGATTTCAACGGCCACGCCGCGAACCTGACCTGGGACTGGCCGGGCCGCCGCGAAGGCGTGCCGGCCCCGGCCGACGCGAAGTGCGTGCGCACGTGGTTCGGCAATGAAGGGCAACCGCCGCAGGACGACACGTATTTCGCGTACCACCGCGAGCATTGGCACACGGTGGTCACCGATGCAGACGGCCACGCGACGATCCATCGCTACGATCACGACAACCGGATCGTGCTGGTCGAGCACCCTGACGGCTCGGCCGACTCGTATGAATGGGACGACCGGCACCGCCTGGTCGGTACCCAAAACGCGCTGGGTCACACGCAACGCTTTGCCTACGACGAGCAGGGGCGCCTGACGGCCAAGACCGATGCGCTCGGCAATACCACCCGCATCGACTACGACGACAGCGGTTTGCCGGTGACGGTCACCGCGCCGGAGGGTCGTGTCACGCAGACGGCCTACGACGGGCTCGGGCGGCCGGTCTCGGTGACGGACGCAGCGGGGCGCACGACGCGCTATGCGTGGGGCACCCAGGGCGAGTTGCTGTCGCTGACCGATCCGAAGGGCGGCGTGAGGCGATTCCGTTACGACCAGGCCGGCCGGCTGACCGAGGCGACCGATTGCTCCGGCCACGCGACGCGGTATGGCTACGACGAGCGTGGCCATCCTTCCATGATCACCGACGCCGAAGGCCACGTCACGCGCTACCGGTGCGATGCCCGGGGGCAGATCGTCAGCGTCACGCATCCGGATGGCGTCGAAGAACGCTTTACGTGGGATGCCGAAGGCAACCTGCGCACCTACCGTGACGGCGCGGGACAGATTACCGAATACACCTTCAACGCGCGTCGGCAACCGACCTGGCGCAGGGACGCGGCGGGCCGGGAGCTCTTGTATGGATACGACCGGCAGTGGCGACTGGACCGGCTGACCAACGAGAACGGCGAGCAGACGCGATTCGGCTACGACGCGTCGGGGCGGCTGATCGAGCAGACGGATTTCGACGGCGGCACGACGCACTACCGGTGGGACGATGCGGGGCAACTCGCCGGCTCGCGGCAAGGCGACATCGAGACGACCTATGTGCGCGATCCGCTGGGGCGGTTGACGCAACGCGAGACGAAGGGCGCGGGCGGTAGCGGTCACGCAAACGAGCGTTTTTATTACGACGCCCGCGGCCGGCTGACCACCACGCAGAATCACCGGGGGAGTGTCCGGCTGTATTACGACGAAGCCGATAACCTGATCGCGGAGGAGCAGACGATTCGTCCGGACACCGACGGGATGTACACGTCGGTGACTCGCCACGAATACGACGCACTCGGCAACCGGATTCGCACGCAGCTGCCCAATACCCGCACGATCGATTGGCTGCGCTATGGCTCGGGCCATTTGCATGGCGTGTTGCTGGACGGCCAGCCGCTCGTGGACTTCGAGCGCGACAAGCTGCATCGCGAGATCGTGCGCCGGTATCGCAGCTTCGAGCAGGTTCGGGAATACGATCCGGCAGGACGATTGCAGTGCATGGCCGTGCGACGTGACGGGAGCGCGCGGCTGGCGGACTGGATGGCCGGACGCCGGTTCCAGTACGACGCGGCCGGTCACCTGACGCGCATCGAGGATCGCGCGCGCGGGGTGACCGACTACCTGTACGACCCGACGGGGCGTTTGCTGAAGGCAACGACGCTCGATCTGCAGGAGGTGTTTGCGTTCGACCCGGCAGGCAATCCGGTGGATCCGGAGAAGATCCCGCCCCGGCCGACCGACGAACCACTCGAGTCGGTGATGGCGCGGATGCAGCGACAGATGGCGCAGGACCGCGCATGGTGGGATGCGCATCCGGGGGAACGGTT
>NZ_QTPQ01000023.1:0-132794 GCF_003853425.1 Burkholderia sp. Bp9140 | reverse complement strand
ACATCAAGGACCCGACGCAGAACATCGTGTGGGTCACGCCGGAAGGCGGCGGCGGGCCGAATTACCCGAACATGTAACGCAACGCATCCCCGCGCCCGCGGGCGCGAACGAACCGGAGTGAGACGATGAGCAATGCAGCGAAGGAAGTCGTGGTGGTGAGCGGTGTCCGTACCGCGATCGGCGATTTCGGCGGGAGCCTGAAGGATTTCTCACCGACCGAACTCGGTGCGAAGGTCGTGAGCGAAGTGCTGTCGCGCGCGAACGTGCCGGGCGACGCGGTCGGGCATGTCGTGTTCGGCCACGTCGTGAACACCGAACCGAAGGACATGTATCTCGCGCGCGTCGCGGCGATCAACGGCGGCGTCGCGCAGCACACGCCGGCGCTGACCGTGAACCGGCTGTGCGGCTCGGGCCTGCAGGCGATCGTGTCGGCCGCGCAGACGATCATGCTCGGCGATGCCGACGTCGCGATCGGCGGCGGGTCGGAGAACATGAGCCGCGCGCCGTACACCGTGCCGGCCGCGCGCTTCGGCCAGCGCATGGGCGACGGCAAGCTCGTCGACATGATGCTCGGCGCGCTGCACGACCCGTTCCAGACGATCCACATGGGCGTGACGGCCGAGAACGTCGCACGCAAGTACGGCATTTCGCGTGATGCGCAGGATGCGCTCGCGCTCGAATCGCATCGTCGCGCGGCGCGCGCGATCGCGGAAGGGCGCTTCAAGGATCAGATCCTGCCGATCTCGATCCGCACGAAGAAGGGCGAGGTCGCGTTCGACACCGACGAGCACGTGCGTCACGACGCCGGCCCGGACGACTTCACGAAGCTCAAGCCGGTGTTCGTGAAGGAAGACGGCACGGTGACGGCCGGCAATGCGTCGGGGATCAACGATGCGGCCGCCGCGGTGCTGCTGATGAGCGCGGATGCCGCGCGCGCGCAGGGCGTGAAGCCGCTCGCGCGTCTCGTCGCGTATGCGCATGCGGGCGTCGATCCGGCGTACATGGGCATCGGCCCGGTGCCGGCCACGCAGAAGGCGCTCGAGCGCGCGGGCCTGAAGATCACCGACCTCGACGTGATCGAGGCGAACGAGGCGTTCGCCGCGCAGGCGTGCGCGGTCACGCAGGAACTCGGCCTCGATCCGGCCAAGGTCAACCCGAACGGTTCGGGCATTTCGCTCGGTCACCCGATCGGCGCGACGGGCGCCTTGATCACGGTCAAGGCGCTGTACGAACTGAAGCGCATCGGCGGGCGTTATGCGCTCGTGACGATGTGTATCGGCGGCGGCCAGGGGATTGCGGCGATCTTCGAGAACATCTGATAATCGAACGCTCAGCACCCGAACACACAGGAATCGTCATGACCATCGAAACCGTCGGCGTCGTGGGCGCCGGAACCATGGGCAACGGCATTGCGCAAACCGCCGCCGTTGCAGGACTCAACGTCGTGATGATCGACGTCAGCGACGCGGCGCTCGACAAGGGCGTCGCCGCCCTGAAGGGCAGCCTCGAGCGGCTCGTGTCGAAGGAGAAGCTCGACGCCGGCGCGCGCGATGCCGCGCTCGCGCGCATCACGACGTCGACCGATTACGCGAAGCTCGCCGCGGTCGACATCGTGATCGAAGCCGCGACCGAAAACGTCGAGCTGAAGAGCCGCATCCTGAAGCAGATCGAATCGGTCGCACGGCCCGACGCGATCATCGCGACCAACACGTCGTCGATCTCGATCACCGCGCTCGCGGCGCTGCTCGCCGATCCGTCGCGCTTCGTCGGCATGCACTTCTTCAACCCGGTGCCGCTGATGCCGCTCGTCGAGATCATCCGCGGGCTGCAGACGAGCGACGCGACCGCGTCGGCCGTGCGCGCGCTGACCGAGCGTTTCGACAAGTCGCCGATCGGCGTGCGCAACGCGCCCGGCTTCGTCGTGAACCGGATCCTCGTGCCGATGATCAACGAAGCGTTCTTCGTGCTGGCGGAAGGGATCGCGTCGGCCGAGGAGATCGACGCGGGGATGAAGCTCGGTGCGAACCATCCGATCGGGCCGCTCGCGCTGGCCGATCTCGTCGGGCTCGACGTGTGCCTCGCGGTGATGGACGTGTTCCTGAAGGACTTCGGCGACACGAAATATCGTGCGTGCCCGCTGCTGCGCGAGATGGTGTCGGCCGGGCGGCTGGGGAGGAAGACGGGGCGCGGGGTGTACGACTACAGCAAGTAAGCGGCGCGTCGGTGCCTCTTCGCGCGGCCGCCTTCGGGCGGCCGCGTGCTTTGCGCGGCCCGCTGACGCATCCAGCACCGCCAGATCCCGCGGCAACGCCTGCTTGAACATCGTGAGCAGCTGCCGGGCCGCATCCGGCGGCAACGTGATCGTGTGCCGCACGGCCGCCGCGATCTGGATCATCATCAGCTCCGCGAACGCGCTCCGCTGCGCGCGTGTCGTGTCGGGCGCCACTTCTCCCAGTGCATCCGCGAGCAGGCCGGCCAGGAACCCCCCGTCCGCCCGATCGAGCGCCTGCAATGCGCGGTCGGCCTGCGTCGCGCGCCAGATGTCGCGCATCAGCGGCTCGCCGACGAACATCCGGTAGTCACTCTCGATGATGCGGCACAACGTGCCGTGCAGGTCGTCGATCGTCTTCATCCCGGCGAGGTCGCGCCGCACGCAATCCGGCATGGTCGCGGTGACGATGGCCGTCAACGTGCCGCTCAACGACGCGCTCGCCGCCGCCGATCCGGCAACGGCGGATGGCGCGGCGCAGTGGGCGCGCGACGTGCTCGACTGGACGCGGTGGAATCACGTGCGCACGGTGGCGTCGTCGGCGTCGGCGTGCGCGCTGTTCGTCGCGGGGATCGCGGCGCGATCGGGGCGTGGGGAGCTTGGGCCGAACGTCACCGCGGCCGTTCGACACGAGCAACGCGCGCCTTTCTGCAACGTCGGTGCCGACTGCGCGGTTCCGATGTGCGCGTCACCGAGGCAGGTTCGATCTGTCCTTCATCGACCGCCGATTCTTCGTATCCGAGCCGCCTCGACTGCCGTCTGCGCCGTCGCGCGCCGGTTTTCTCGGTAGTTTCCCTGATGCACCACCGTCGGGATTTTCCCCTAGCGCACGATCCTGCGCCCCGCGTGCACCACCTTGCCGCGATTTCCGCGTGATCCCGCTCAGCCGCGCCGGTATTGGCTCTCGCCCCGATTCTGCCGGTCGTCGCCATGCGCACTTTTCCGCACGTTTTCGATGCATTACCAAAGGTATGGGAAAGCGCACAGAAAATGTATCTGGAACGACGAAATTGGATTGATACGCTGCAATCACTGCATCAGCGCCGTCAACCGCGCAGGAGCGTATCGAACCCACGCAACAAGCGGGCAATCGAAGGCGACTCGTACGAAGTTCGCGGTTTCCATCACCACCCAGTCGGGATGACAGAATGGCCCCAAATCTGACGTTTGCACCGGGCGACGTAGTTCCCCCCGGAGCAATCACCACCGACGGTGCGCCGTCGCTCGCCCGGTCGAGTATCGCGACCGGAACCGACATCCTGACCGTCAAGCACCTGTCGAAGATCTTCGGTCCGAAGCCCGAGCGTGCGATCGAAATGATGAAGCGCGGCGTCGGGCGCAACGAGATCTTCGCCGAAACGGGCAACATGGTGGCGGTCAACGACGTGAGCCTGAGCGTCAGGGCCGGCGAGATCTTCGTGATCATGGGCCTGTCGGGCTCCGGCAAATCGACGCTGGTTCGCCTGCTCAACCGGCTGATCGAGCCGAGCTCCGGGCAGGTCGTGCTCGAAGGCCGCGACATCGCCCCGATGTCGACGCCGGAGCTGCGCGACGTCCGGCGCCAGAAGATGGCGATGGTGTTCCAGTCGTTCGCACTGCTGCCGAACCGGACCGTGATCGACAACATCGCGTACGGGCTCGAGGTCGCGGGGATCAAGAAAGCGCAGCGCTACGAGGTTGCACGCGCCGCGCTGGAGCGCGTCGGCCTCGGGTCGTACGAGAAGCTGCTGCCGAGCGAATTGTCCGGCGGCATGCAGCAGCGCGTGGGCCTGGCTCGTGCGCTGGCGGTGAATCCGTCGGTCCTGCTGATGGACGAGGCATTCTCCGCGCTCGACCCGCTGATTCGCTTCGAAATGCAGAACGAACTGCTGCGCCTGCAGAAGGACGAGCAGCGCACGATCGTGTTCATTTCCCACGATATCGAGGAAGCGGTGAAGATCGGCGGGCGCATCGGCATCATGAAGGACGGCTGCCTGATCCAGGTCGGCACGCCGGCCGAACTGATCCAGACGCCGGCGGATGCGTATGTGCAGGACTTCTTCCGCAACGTCGACGTGTCGCGCTTCCTGAAGGCATCCAGCATGATGACGACGGTCGAGCGCGGGCTGCTTCGGTGCGATGCCGGCACGCCGTCCGACCGCTACCTGAACCAGCTGATCGACAGCGGCGCGGAATGCGGCTACGTGTGCGACGAGGCCGGCCAATATCTGGGCTGCGTCACGCCGGCCACGCTGCACCGGTCGGGCGCGCGGCCGATTCGCGAGGCGTTCCTGCATGACTTCAACGCGGTTTCGATCGATACGGATCTTCACCAGCTCGCATCGATCGCGCTGACCCAGGAGCACGACGTGCCGGTGACGGACGCAGCGGGACAACTGGCGGGCGTCGTGTCCTGCCGGACGATACTCAAGCAGATGATGCAACGGAGGGCAGCATGAATTCGTCGGTGATCGGGAAGTTCGCGGAAAATTTCGTCAATTTCCTGTTTCTGCATTTCCGCGGTGGCTTCGACACCTTCTCGGCCGGGCTCGGCGCGGTCGTGAAGCTGCTCGAGGACGGCCTCGCCGCCGTACCGTTCATCGCGATGGTCGTGATCCTGGTCGGACTCGCGCTGTGGCGCCGCGGTATCGTGTTCTCGATCTTCGTCGGCCTCGCGCTGCTCGTCATTCACTACATGGGCTTGTGGGCACAGACGGTCTCGACCCTCGCGCTCGTCACCGCGGCGACGTTCTTCAGCCTGGTGATCGGCGTCCCGCTGGGGATCTGGGGGGCGCGCAACAACCGGATCGGCATGATCCTGCGCTCGCTGCTGGACTTCATGCAGACGATGCCCGCGTTCGTGTACCTGATCCCGGCCGTGATCCTGTTCGGCCTCGGACGCGTGCCGGCGGTGATTGCGACGATCGTGTTCGCGATGCCGCCCGTCGTGCGGCTGACGACGCTCGGCATCCGGCAAGTCCGCGAGGAACTGATCGAAGCCGGCCGCTCGTTCGGCAGCACCGACTGGCAGCTTCTGTGGAAGATCCAGCTGCCGAACGCGCTGCCGTCGATCATGGCCGGCGTGAACCAGACGATCATGATGGCGCTGTCGATGGTGGTGGTCGCGTCGATGATCGGCGCGGGCGGCCTCGGCGAGTACGTGCTGAGCGGCATCCAGCGCCTCGACATCGGGATCGGCTTCGAAGGCGGGCTGGGCGTCGTGCTGCTCGCGATCGTGCTGGATCGGCTGACGGAGAGCTTCGGCGTGAAGGCGAAGAAGAAGGCGCGGCCGGCCGCGCGTGCAGGCAAGGCCGGCCCGCGTGGCGCGGCACGTACCTGACGGATTCGGCAGTCGCAGGCAGTTGACGGAACATGAAGCGCCGCGGCCACGGTGCCGCGGCGGAACCGGTGTAGCAGTGCGTGGAGACCAGCAACGCCGATCGAAGGCGTTACTCATCCTTGAAAGACTCGCGTGATTAACAAGGAGTACTAGATGAATACCCATACGTTCAAATCGCTTCTGGCGAAACTCGCGGTATCGACGGTGGTTGCCTGCAGCGCAGGTGTGGGCGCGGCGTCGGCCGCCGAGCCGGTCAAGATCGCGGTGACCAACTGGGCGGACGTGCTCGCGGTGGCCAACGTCGCGAAGTACGTGCTGGAAACGCAACTCAAGCAGCCCGTGCAGTTCGTTCAGGCCGACATCGGCATCCAGTACCAGGGCGTTGCGCGCGGGGATCTCGACATCATGGTCGGCGGCTGGCTGCCGGTCACGCACGGGACGTACTACGCGAAGTACAAGAACGACCTGGACGACGTCGGCATCATCTATACCGGCGGCAGGAACGGCTGGGCAGTGCCGACCTACGTTCCCGAATCGGAGCTGTCGTCGATCGCCGACCTGAACAAGCCGGAAGTCAAGAGCAAGCTGAACGGCACGATCCAGGGCATCGAGCCGGGCGGCGGCCTGATGCAGGCGTCGGAGAAGACCATCAAGACCTACAACCTGGACGGCTACAACCTCCAGGCGTCGAGCGAGGCCGGCATGCTGGCGAGCGTGTCGCGTGCGTACCAGTCGAAGCAGTGGATCGTCGCGACGGTGTGGAGCCCGCACTGGCTGTTCCAGAAGTGGCAGATGCGTTACCTGAAGGACACGAAGGGCACGCTGGGCGGTGAAGAGCAGGTTCACGCGTTCGCATCGAAGAAGTTCGCCGGCAAGTTCCCGCGTGCCGACGTGTTCTTCAAGCACCTGAAGCTGACGCTGGCCGACGTCGAAGCCATCGAGTTCGAAGGCAACACCACGAACGACTACGCGACGGCCGCGAAGAAGTTCGTCGATGCCCATCCGGAAAAGCTGAAGGCCTGGCTGCAGCAGTAAAGCCGCGCTACCGGCGACGCATGTCGCCCGATGCCGACGGCCGGGGCCCCAACGAGGGCGCCGGCCTTGCGGTATGCGGTACATGCAGTTCATGCAGCCCGTAACGATTCGCGCCGCGGAGTCACCAAGTGAACGAGAACGCCCGATTTTTTTCCGAAACGCTCCAGAGCCGGGATCCGGTGATCGCATCGGAGATCGCACTGGAACTGCGTCGCCAGCAGAGCCAGATCGAACTGATCGCGTCCGAAAACATCGCGTCGGCGGCGGTGCTGGAGGCGCAGGGCACCGTGCTGACGAACAAGTACGCGGAAGGCTATCCGTCCCGGCGGTACTACGGCGGTTGCGACCACGTCGACCGGATCGAGTCGCTCGCGATCGATCGCGCGTGCGCCCTGTTCGACGCCGCGCAGGCGAACGTCCAGCCGCACTCGGGCGCGCAGGCCAACGGCGCGGTGATGCTCGCGCTCGTCAAGCCCGGCGACACGGTGATGGGCATGTCCCTCGATGCGGGCGGCCATCTCACGCACGGCGCACGGCCCGCGCTGTCGGGGAAGTGGTTCAACGCGGTGCAGTACGGCGTGAGCCCGGACACGCTGCGCATCGATTACGACGACGTGCGCCGGCTTGCCGAGCGGCATCGCCCGAAGCTGATCATCGCCGGTTACTCCGCGTATCCGCGCGCGCTCGACTTCGCCGCATTTCGCGAGATCGCGGACAGCGTCGACGCGAAGCTGATGGTCGACATGGCGCACATCGCCGGCATCGTCGCGGCCGGCCGGCACCAGAACCCGGTGCCGTTCGCCGACGTGGTGACGTCGACGACGCACAAGACGCTGCGCGGCCCGCGCGGCGGCTTCATCCTGACGAACCACGCCGAGATCGCGAAGCAGATCAATTCGGCGGTATTTCCGGGGCTGCAGGGCGGCCCGCTGATGCATGTCGTCGCCGGAAAGGCGGTGGCGTTCGCCGAGGCGCTGCGCCCGGAGTTCACGCGCTATATCGACCAGGTGTTGCGCAATGCGCAGACACTCGCCAACGTGCTGACGGCCGGCGGCCTCTCGCTCGTCACGGGCGGCACGGACAACCACCTGCTGCTGGTCGACCTGCGTTCGCGGCGCATTACCGGCACACAGGCCGAGAAGGCGCTGGAGCGCGCCGGCATCACCTGCAACAAGAACGGCATTCCGTTCGATACGGAAAACCCGATGGTCACGTCCGGCATCCGGCTCGGCACGCCGGCCGGCACCACGCGCGGCTTCGGACCCGCGCAGTTCGAGCAGATCGGGGAAATGATCCTCGAAGTCCTGGCGGCGCTCAAGCGCGATCCGGGCGGCGACGAAGCGGTCGAGCGCTCGGTGCGGACCCGCGTGCGCGACCTGTGCAGCCAGTTCCCCATTTATGCGCATGTGGAGGCATTCGCCTGATCCCGGCATCGGCGCCGGACCTGAACATCGTTCCGATCACGTAGCGAATCGATCGGCGTGGCTGCGCGAATGCCGCGACGCGCCGACGGCGTTTTGTCGAATTGCCGGTTTCCCGCTCGACGGCGAGAACCCGGCGCACCCACCTGAATGAGGAATCAAAATGAGCTTCGAGGGCGTACACACACCGCTGGTCACCCCGTTCGACGCGGACGGCGAAATCGATCATGCACTGCTGGGCCGCCATGCGGCCGATCTCGCGGGCCGGGTGTCCGGCCTCGGCATCGGCGGGACGACGGGCGAATACTACGCATTGAGCTTCGACGAGCGCGTGCGCACGTTCGACACGGTTGCTGCCGCGGCCGGCGGCAAGACGTTCCTGACCGCGGGCATCAACGCGACGACGACGAAGGAGGTGCTGCGCCTCGGCCGCGAAGCGAAACGCGCGGGACTGAACGCGCTGCTGGTTGCGGCGCCGTACTACGCGCAGCCGACCCAGCAGGAACTGCTCGCGCACCTGCTCGCGGTGGACGACGCGCTCGACATGCCGATCATGCTGTACAACTTCCCGGCCCGCACGGGCACGGAAATCGGCGACGACATTCTCGAGACGCTGCTCGAGCGCAAGAACTTCGTCGCGATGAAGGAAAGCACCGGCGATATCGCGCACCTGCATCATCTGTCGACGCATTTCAGCGACCGGCTCGTGCTGAGCTGCGGGATGGACGACCAGGCGCTCGAGTTCTTCGCGTGGGGCGCGCGCAGCTGGGTGGGCGGCGCGTCGAACTTCCTGCCGGAAGCACACACCGAGCTGTTCGACGCCTGCGTGAAGCGCGGCGATTTCGCGACCGGCCGCAAGCTGATGGCGCAACTGCTGCCGGTGCTCGAACTGCTTGAGCGCAGCGGCAAGTTCATCCAGTACGTGCGCTACGGCTGCGAGCTGGCCGGCCTGCCGGTCGGCGTCGCCCGCGCACCGCTCGGCGCGCTGTCGGATGACGAGCGCGACGCGTTCGCGAAGCTCGTGAAACCGCTGCTGCGCGACGCCGGGTAATCCATCATGGGCTCGAATCTGGAATTCGCGCGGTTTCCGGCGCCGGACGGGACGAACGGGTGGTGGGAGACCCTGCCGCCGGCGCAGGAAGCGAAGGCCGTCACATCCGACAGCCGGTTCGACTGGGTGGTCGTGGGCGGCGGCATCACCGGCCTTTGCGCGGCGCGCCGGCTCGCGGAGCTCGCGCCCGGCGCGTCGATCGCGCTCGTCGAGGCCGACCGGATCGGACGCACGACGGCCGGGCGCAATTCCGGATTCTTCGTCGACCTGCCGCACGACATCAGCAGCGAAAGCTACTCGCGCAGCATCGACGAGGATCGTGCCGACGTGCGGTTTCAGCGCCACGGCATCGACTATGTGCGCGCGATCGTGCGGCGCTTCGGCATCGACTGCGACTGGCGCGACGACGGCAAATTCCACGCATCGGTGAACAAGAAGGGCGCCGCCGCGCTCGCGCATTTTGCCGACGGGCTGACCCGCATCGGCGAAGCGTTCGAATGGCTCGACCAGGCCGGGATCCAGGCGGTGACCGGAACCGACTTCTACACGGGCGCACTGTTCACGCCCGGCTGCAGCACGGTGCAGCCGGCCGCGCTGATGCGCGGCCTGGCGGCGACGCAACCGGACAACGTGACGGTGTTCGAGCTCAGCCCCGTCACGCGGATCGAACCTCGGGGCGACACACGCGTGCTGCACTTCGCCGGCGGCACGATCGTCGCGAAGCAGGTGATCCTGTGCACGAACGCGTATGCGGCGACCTTCGGCATGCATTCGAACGGCCTGCTGCCGGTGTACACGTTCGCGTCGCTCACGCGCCCGATGAATCCCAACGAAGTGGCGAAACTCGGCGGCACGCGCTCGTGGTCGCTGATTCCGGCCGATCCGATGGGCACGACGGTGCGGCGGCTGATCACCAACCGCATTTGCGTGCGCAACCATTTCGCGTTCCGGCCGGACGTGAAGGCGTCGCAGGCCGATCTCGCGAAGTCGCGGCATCTGCATCGGCGCTCGTTCGAGCGCCGCTTCCCGATGCTCGGCGGCGTCGAGCTCGAATATACGTGGGGCGGGCCGCTGTGCCTGTCCGCCAACAACGGTGCGCTGTTCGGCAAGCGCGACGACGGCCTCTACCAGGCGATCGGCTGCAACGGCCTCGGCCTGAGCCGCGGGTCGGCCTCCGGCAAGCTGATCGCCGAACATGCGCTCGGCGAATCGAACAGCCTCGTGCAGCAGTTGCTGAAGCAGCCGCGTCCGCGCCCGCTGCCGGTTCGACCGATCGTCGACCTGGCCGTGTCGGCAACGATCTGGGCCAAGGAATTCTCGGCCGGTGCCGAGCTTTGATGATTGAGGAAATGACATGACGACCCATCAGGATTGGAAACAGCAGGCGAATGCGTTGTCGCTCGACGGGCGCGCGTTCATCGCGGGGCAACGTAGCGCGGCGGCGTCGGGCGAGACGTTCGCGACGCTCAACCCCGCGTCCGGCAAGGTGCTCGCCGAGGTGGCGCGATGCAGCGAGCAGGACGTCGAGCGGGCGGTCGCGGCCGCGCGCGACGCGTTCGAATCGGGTGTCTGGTCGAAGGCCGCGCCCGCGCACCGCAAGGCAGTGCTGCTGCGCGTCGCGCAGCTGATCGACGAGCATGCGGAGGAGCTCGCGCTGCTCGAGGCACTGGAAGCCGGCAAGCCGATCGGCGAATGCCTGGGGCTCGATATTCCCGAGTCGGCCGCATGCATTCGCTGGCACGCGGAAGTGACCGACAAGCGCTACGACGCGTTGTCGCCGTCGGGTGCGGGCGTCGTGAGCATGATCACGCGCGAGCCGATCGGCGTCGTCGGCGCCGTGCTGCCGTGGAATTTCCCGGCGCTGATGCTCGCGTGGAAGATCGGTCCCGCGCTGTCGGTGGGCAACAGCGTGGTCGTGAAGCCGGCCGAGCAGACGTCGCTGTCGACGCTGCGGATCGCCGATCTCGCGCTGGAAGCCGGCGTGCCGCCGGGCGTGTTCAGCGTCGTCACCGGGTTCGGCGGCGAAGCCGGCGAGGCGATCGGCCGCCATCCGGATGTCGATCTCATCGCGTTCACCGGCTCGACCGCGACCGGCAAGCGGTTCCTGCACTACTCGGCCGATACCAACCTGAAGCGCGTCGTGCTCGAGTGCGGCGGCAAGAATCCGCAGGTGATCCTGCCGGACGTCGCGAACCTCGATGCGGTGGCGGAACAGGCGGTTGCGGCCGCGTTCTGGAACATGGGCGAGAACTGCAGCGCCGGCTCGCGGATCCTCGTTCCGTCGAGCCGCAAGGCAGAACTGCTGGAGAAGGTCCAGGCCGTGCTCGCCGGCTGGAAGACCGGCGATCCGCTCGACCCGGACGTGAAGCTCGGCGCGCTGATCGAGCAGAAGCACTACGAGAAGGTGCTCGGCCATATCGAGAAGGCGAAGGCGGAAGGTGCGCGCGTGGTGTGCGGCGGGCACGCGATCCTCGCGGAGACGGGCGGCTGGTTCGTCGAACCGACGATCTTCGATCAAGTGACGCCGGAAATGAGCATCGCGCGCGACGAGGTGTTCGGGCCGGTCGTGTGCGTCATCGAATACGACGACGTCGACGATGCGGTGCGGATCGCGAACGACACGTGCTACGGGCTGGCGGCGTCGCTGTGGACCGACAACGTGAACAGCGCGCACAAGGTCGCCGCGCGGATTCGCGCGGGAACGGTCACGGTGAACTGCTTCGGCGAAGGCGACCTGTCGACGCCGTTCGGCGGCTTCAAGCAGTCGGGTTTCGGTGGGCGCGACAAGTCCGTCTACGCGCACGATCAGTATTGCGAGCTGAAGACCACCTGGCTGAAGCTCGACTGAGCGCGCGCCGGATGCGCCGCACGCCGGGCCCGCGCGGCCTGGCCGGCGGTATGCGCGCAGCGGCTGCGGCCGCTTCACGCACGCCTCGGCTTGACCGCGATGCCGCCCTGCGCCATGCCGCGCGAGCACGGCCGCCGGTCGATCGGCCGGCGCAAGCCACGCAAGCCGCGCGCGACGAACGGCGGTGCGTCCGGCTGCCTGCCGTGACGGCCCGGCCTGGCAGGTGGTGCGCTGCGCAAATGCGCGGTGCGGGGGCGGCGCGGCCGACGGGCATGCCGGTTCGCCGTTCGTCTTGCAGTCCCGATCATCGCTTCCGATAATGGCGATGCGGTGCACAATCGATCGACAATGACGTCGTCGTGACGCCGCTTCGGCGCCGCCGCCGTTGCCAGCCACCCCGGCTGGCACGCAAGCTGCAATATTCGGATAATTAAGGTTTGCGATGACACGGCCCGCGGGCAGCCGGCAGGCTGCGGACGACGGGTTCGTCGGCGCCGCGTCCGACCCCCGTTTGAGAGTGAAAGCCATGTTGAAGAAGCAATTGTTTGCAGACCGACTCCTCGCGCAGATGCCGTCGCTTCGGGCGCTGCGGTGCTTCGTGACGGCGGCGCGCTACGAAAGCTTCACCCAGGCGGCCGAGGTGCTGTGCGTGACGCAGGCCGCGATCAGCCGGCAGATCAAGGAGCTCGAGGATTCGCTCGACGTCGCGCTGTTCGAGCGGACCGGCCGGCATATCGCGCTGACGGATGCCGGACGGATTCTCTACAACGCGTCGTATCTGTCGATCATGAACATCGCCGAGGCGGCGGAGGCGGTGCGCCGCACCGACAAGCACGCGCTGATGATCTGCGTGTCGCACACGTTCTCGGCGCTGTGGCTGTCGTCGCGGCTGCCGGCGTTTCGCGAGCAGTTTCCGGATATCCGGCTGCACGTGATCGTCACCGAGCACTTCATGGAGCTCGACGGGCTCATCGAGCCCGACGTGATCATCACGAAGAACCCGCCGCGCGAGGCCGAGTTCGAAGTCGAGCCGCTGTTTCACGACATCGTGTACCCGGTGTGCAGCCCGTCGTTTCACGAACGCCATTTTCATGGCCGGTCGCTCAAGCCGCTGGACCTGCTGTCGTGCCCGACCCTGAACCTGTCGATGCTCGGCCGCGCGCAGGTGTGCGAGCACGTCGACTGGCGCGTGTGGCGCAACTGGTTCCAGCAGAGCGACGGCACCGACACGCTGACCGAGAACAAGCATCTGGAAAGCAACGACTACCGGCTGCTCGTCGCGCAGGCCGAGGCCGGCGAGGGCACGCTGCTGGGCTGGCATCACCTCGTGCACCGGCAGATCGACCAGGGCATCCTGATGCGGCCGGTGCAGGACGTGCTGGTGTTTCGCGATCGCCATCATTACCTGATCACGCACCGGAATGCGCAGCCGCGCCCGGAGTATCGGCTGTTCCGGCAGTGGCTGAGCGACGAGGTCGGCGTGATGATGCGCGGCTGGCTCGATGCGGGCGTCGAGATCGGGCAATGACACGCTGTCCCGCACCATGCGTCCATACGGTGAGACCTGCGCCGGTTGCCTTGTGTTCGGTTTGCCGCGCGCAAGTCCCGCGTCCCGAGGCCGGGTGAGCCGGCAAGGTCAAGTGCCGGCGGCAGTTCGATTGCCCGCGCAATGAGACGCGCATTCCTTGCGCATGGGATACCGCGGATGTTCGCGGCCGGCCGGATTTCAGAATTGAAACCTCGATTTCGTATGTGAGCCGATACGGGGCCGGGTTTCGCGTCGGGACACCGTCCATCAACGCCGTCCGTTCGATATTCGATGTGGCCTGCTTTTTGCATCAATGGAGCGACATGACCGGTCTTTCCGGATGAAACGAACCGGACCGACGACCGGCCTGTGAGCCGCTCCCTTATTTCCGGCCGGTCGGCTGGATGCTATTCGCCGTCGCGATGTCGATAGCGGCTGTCGTGCGATATGGCGAACATGTTGGCTGGCGAAAGCCGGGACGATGCAACCGCGAATGACCGATGCGAGGCCTGCATGCCGCCCAGCGAAGCAACCGGGCGGCGGACGGCGCATCGGCGAGTTCAATTCAACTTTTCACTATCCATGGCTGCCGTGACGCCTACCCCCATCCAGTCCATCCTGATCGCGAACCGCTCGGAAATCTCGATTCGCGTGATGCGTGCCGCCGCCGAGCTGAACATCCGCACGGTGGCGATCTATTCGAAGGAAGACCGTCTCGCGCTGCATCGCTTCAAGGCGGACGAGAGCTACCTGATCGGCGAAGGCAGGAAGCCGCTCGCCGCGTATCTCGACATCGACGACATCCTGCGCGTCGCGCGGCAAGCCAACGTCGACGCGATCCATCCCGGCTACGGCTTCCTGTCCGAGAACCCCGACTTCGCGCAGGCCGTGATCGATGCCGGCATTCGCTGGATCGGCCCGTCGCCGGACGTGATGCGCACGCTCGGCAACAAGGTGGCCGCGCGCAACGCGGCGATCGCCGCCGGCGTGCCGGTGATGCCCGCGACCGCGCCGCTGCCGGACGATCTCGCGGCATGCAAGGCGCTGGCCGCGGAAGTCGGCTATCCGCTGATGCTGAAGGCGAGCTGGGGCGGCGGCGGACGCGGGATGCGCGTGCTCGAAAGCGCGCAGGACCTCGAGACCCTGCTGCCTGTCGCGCGCCGCGAGGCACTGGCCGCGTTCGGCAATGACGAGGTGTATGTCGAGAAGCTCGTGCGCAATGCGCGCCACGTCGAGGTGCAGGTGCTCGGCGATACGCACGGCACGGTCGTGCATCTGTACGAGCGCGACTGCACGGTGCAGCGGCGTAACCAGAAGGTGGTCGAACGCGCACCGGCGCCGTATCTCGATCACGACGGCCGGCACGCGCTGTGCGAATCCGCGCTGCGGTTGATGCGCGCGGTCGGCTATACGCATGCGGGCACCGTCGAGTTCCTGATGGACGCCGACACCGGCCAGTTCTACTTCATCGAGGTGAACCCGCGTATCCAGGTCGAGCACACGGTGACCGAGATGGTCACCGGGATCGACATCGTGAAGGCGCAGATCCGCATCACGGAAGGCGGGCGGATTGGTCTGGCCGACGATGTCATGGATGGCGCGGGCACGCTCGTCGAACGTGCGGCCGGCGTGCCGGAACAGCAGGCGATTCCGCTGAACGGCAACGCGCTGCAATGCCGGATCACGACCGAGGATCCGGAGAACGATTTCCTGCCCGACTACGGGCGACTCACTGCCTACCGCAGCGCGGCCGGCTTCGGCGTGCGCCTCGATGCCGGCACCGCGTATGGCGGCGCGGTGATCACGCCGTACTACGACTCGCTGCTCGTCAAGGTGACGACGTGGGCACCGACGGCGGCCGAATCGATTCACCGGATGGATCGCGCACTGCGCGAGTTCCGGATTCGCGGTGTCACGTCGAACCTGCAGTTCCTCGAGAATGTGATCAACCACCCGGCCTTCATCGCGGGCGACGTGACGACACGCTTCATCGACAAGACGCCGGAGCTGCTCGCATTCGCGAAGCGCGGCGATCGCGCGACGAAGCTGCTGCGCTATCTCGGCGAGCTGAACGTGAACGGCAACGCCGAGATGAGCGGCCGCACGCTGCCGGCGCTGCCGTTGTCGAAACCCGTGCTGCCGAAGATCGATACGGCCGTGGCGATCCCGGCCGGCACACGCGATCGCTTGCGTGAGCTTGGCCCCGAGAAGTTCGCGAACTGGATGCTCGACCAGAAACAGGTGCTGCTGACCGACACGACGATGCGCGACGCGCACCAATCGCTGTTCGCGACGCGCATGCGCACGGCCGACATGCTGCCGGTCGCGCCGTTCTATGCGCGCGAGCTGTCGCAACTGTTCTCGCTCGAATGCTGGGGCGGCGCGACCTTCGACGTCGCGCTGCGCTTCCTGAAGGAAGACCCGTGGGAACGGCTCGCGCTGCTGCGCGAACGCGTGCCGAACATCCTGTTCCAGATGCTGCTGCGCGGTTCGAACGCGGTCGGCTATACGAACTACGCGGACAACGTCGTGCGCTTCTTCGTGCAGCAGGCCGCCAGTGCCGGCGTCGACGTGTTCCGCGTGTTCGATTCGCTGAACTGGGTGCGCAACATGCGCGTGGCGATCGATGCGGTGGGCGAGAGCGGGATGCTGTGCGAAGGCGCGATCTGCTACACCGGCGACCTGTTCGACACGTCGCGTTCGAAGTACGACCTCAAGTATTACGTCGGCATCGCGCGCGAGCTGCAGCAGGCCGGCGTGCATGTGCTCGGCATCAAGGACATGGCCGGCATCTGCAGGCCGCGGGCCGTCGCGGCGCTCGTGAAGGCGCTCAAGGAGGAAACCGGGCTGCCGGTGCATTTCCATACGCACGACACGAGCGGGATCGCCGCCGCGTCGGTGCTCGCAGCCGTCGAAGCGGGCTGCGACGCGGTGGACGGTGCGCTCGATGCGATGAGCGGCCTCACGTCGCAGCCGAACCTGTCGAGCATCGCGGCCGCACTGGCCGGCAGCGAACGCGATCCGGGGCTTGATCAGGATCGCCTGCACGAAGCGTCGATGTACTGGGAGGGCGTGCGTCGCTACTATGCGCCGTTCGAATCGGAGATTCGCGCGGGCACGGCCGACGTCTACCGTCACGAGATGCCCGGCGGCCAGTACACGAACCTGCGCGAGCAGGCGCGCTCGCTCGGCATCGATCATCGCTGGACCGAGGTGTCGCGCGCGTATGCGGACGTGAACCATCTGTTCGGCGACATCGTGAAGGTCACGCCGACGTCGAAGGTGGTCGGCGACATGGCGCTGATGATGGTCGCGAACGACCTGAGCGTGGACGACGTACGCAACCCGGACAAGGACCTCGCGTTCCCCGAGTCGGTCGTGTCGCTGTTCAAGGGCGAGCTGGGCTTCCCGCCCGATGGCTTCCCGGCGGACCTGTCGCGCAAGGTGCTCAAGAGCGAGCCGCCGGCGCCGTATCGTCCCGGCGACCAGATTCCGCCGGTCGATCTCGACGCCGTGCGCAAGCAGGCCGAGGCCGCGTGCGAGCAGCCGCTCGACGACCGGCAACTGGCGTCCTACCTGATGTATCCGAAGCAGACGGTCGACTACTACGCGCACGTTCGCGCGTACAGCGACACGTCGGTCGTGCCGACGTCGGCGTTCCTGTATGGCCTGCAGCCGCAGGAGGAAGTGGCGATCGACATCGAACCGGGCAAGACGCTGCTCGTGTCGCTGCAGGGCCAGCACGCCGATGCGCAGGACGGCATCGTGAAGGTGCTGTTCGAGCTGAACGGCCAGTCGCGCTCGGCGCTGGTCGAGCAGAAGACGGTCGTGCAGGCGGGCAAGGAGCGCCATGGCCTGCAGCGTGCCGATCCGGCGAATCCGCTGCATGTCGCCGCGCCGATGCCGGGCTCGGTGGTGACGGTGGCCGTGCAGCCGGGCCAGCGCGTGACGGCCGGCACGACGCTGCTCGCGCTCGAGGCGATGAAGATGGAAACGCACATCGCGGCGGAGCGTGACTGCGAGATCGCGGCCGTGCACGTGAAGGTCGGCGAGCGGGTCGCGGCGAAGGATCTGCTGATCGAGTTGAAAGACCCGACGCAATGAGTCCTGGCGTGAGCGGTTGTCCGTGCTGACCGTGGCGGGGATCGTGGCGGGAACGCCACCCGCCCGGGCGGCGGGCGAACTGTCCGGGGACGGCTGCCTGCACATCATTACCCGTTGACGCGCAGGCAGCCGGCTTGCCGCCGGGTCGGTACGCCGCGTCGTTCCTCCCCTTGCCGGTGACGATTGCCACCCCCGGGCTCGCGCCGAGCCGCGTCGACATTCCGTGGGATTGGCGGGCAGGGTGGTTGCGGCTTCGGCGAATGCCCGCGCGTGTCATTTCACCGCGGCGCGGAATGAATCGGTCGCTCGAGTGTTGTCGATAGATCGGCCACGACTTCATTCCGGGAACCCAATGCGCTCTTTGACCGAACTGCTGGATGCATCCGTCACCGCGTGGCACGCGTCGATCGACGCGTTCTGTCGCTTGCAGGACGTCGGTTTCGTGGTACGCGGCGCGCATGGAACCCAGGCGATCTACAGTGGTGCGCCCGTGGCCGTGCTGAACGCGGTCATCAGCATGGCGCGCGAGCCGGATGTCGACGAGATCCGGCGTTTTTCCGAATCGTTCAGCGCGTGCGAATTGCCATGGAGCATCCAGACCCGCGATGGGCGCGCGCAAGCCGACGAGATTCGGCGGATCGCAGGCGATCATGGGCTGACGCAGTGTGTCGCGTTGCCGTTCATGACGAAGCGGCTGGAGCGAGTCGACGCGCCGGCCAAGCTCGATGGGCGCGTGGTCGTGCGGCGCGTGACGGCAGCGGACAGCGAACGATACAACGGCGCGCTTGCCGCCGGCTATGAGGCGCCGGAACGCGTATTTCGACGACTGAGCGCGCCAGCGGTCCTGGAGGCCGACGGCATGATGGGTTTCATGGTGGAATTCGACGGAATGCCGGTCGCGACGTCGTTCGGGGTCGTGCGCAACGATCAGGTCGGCGTATTCAATGTGTCGACGCTACCCGCATACCGGCGACGCGGTTACGCGCGGGCCGCGACTCGGGCGGTGCTGGATGCCGCGTCCGCGAAAGGCGCGCATACCGCGTTTCTGCATTGCACGCCGGCAGGGCGCCACGTGTACGAGTCGATGGGTTTCACCACGGGCGAGGCGTGGCAGGTCTACGTCGGTCGCTGAGCGACGCGGGCGCACGAACTGGTGAATCGCTCGCGGTCTCCGGACGGTGCCCGGCAGCGGGCGTTGCATGGCGCTCATTCCATCGCTGACGTTCAAAGCGATTTGGCCTTCGTCTCCGGCAACAGCAGCACCGCCAGCAGCACCACGCCATAGGCCGCGCCGGAAAAGATCGCGATGGCCAGCGCCAGGCCGAGCGAATGGCTCAGCATCCCGACGAGGCTCGGGAACAGCGCGCCGATTCCGCGACCGAAGTTGTAGGTGAAGCTTTGCGCGTTGGCGCGGAAATTCGACGGATACAGCTCCGTCAGGTATGCGCCGACCCCGCTGAAGATGCCGCAGGAAGAAAAACCCAGCGGGAAGCCCAGCCACAGCATCTGTGCGTTCGACAGCGGAAGCGTCAGGTACAGGCATACCGACACGAGGGACAGCACCGAAAACAGCATGAAGTTGCGTCGGCGTCCCCACCAGTCGGAAAGGTACGCGCCGACGACATATCCGCAAAACGACCCGACGATGATCACGAACAGATAAGCGCTGGTGTCGAGCACGGACAGGTGCCGCTCGATCTTGAGGAAGGCCGGCAGCCAGGTGGACATCGCATAGAAGCCGCCCTGGATGCCGGTGCACAGCAGCGCGGCCAGCACCGTGCGTCGCACCTGCGAACGCGAGAAGATGGCCCACACCGACGGCTGGCCCGCGCCTTGTCGTCGGGCGGCGTCCGCCTGCACGAATACGTCCGGTTCCGGCACGTGCTTGCGTATGTACAGCACGAGCAGGGCGGGCGCGATGCCCACCCAGAACAGGCTGCGCCAGGCCAGCGACTCGGGCAGCACGGAAAACGCAATGCTGTAGAGAATCGCCGCGCAGCCCCAACCGATGGCCCAGCCGCTCTGCACCAGGCCGACCACCTTGCCGCGATGGGCGGGCGCGACGATCTCGCCGATCAGCACGGCACCCACGGCCCATTCGCCGCCGAAACCGAGCCCTTGCAGCGCGCGCAGCACGAAGATCTGCTCGAAGTTCTGCGCGAAGCCGATCGCCAGCGTGCAGACCGAGAACCACAGGATGGTCCCTTGCAAGACCTTGACCCGTCCGTACCGATCCGCCAGGATGCCGGCCATCCAGCCGCCCGCCGACGAGAAAATCAGCGTCACGGTGCTCAGCAGGCCGGCCTTGCCGCGATCGAGGCCCCACAAGTCGATCAGCGAAGCCAGCACGAAGCTGAACACCATGAAATCGAACGCATCGGTCGCCCAGCCGGCGAACGACGCCTTGAACGCGCGCTTTCCGGCGGGATCGAGTTCCCCGTACCAGGACGGGCGGGATACGGCGGCTAGCGAGCCTTGCTCGGCGTTTCTGGTTGGCGTCATCGTGTTTTCAGCGGGTGGAAACGGCCTTATCGAGGCCCTGACGGCTGGTTGCGGGTCGCGAGCGCCAGACGGACGACATCCGGCGTGGCGGGGGCTTCGCGGATGCGCGCGCCGGTCGCGTGATGGATCGCGTTCAGGATGGCCGCGGCCGTGGGAACCAGCGCCGGCTCGCCGATGCCTTTCGCTCCGTACGGGCCGATGGCCGTCGGCGCCTCGATGAAGATCGACTGCACGTCGGGCATGTCATGCACCGTCGGAATCACGTAGTCATGCAGATTGTTGTATCGCCCGGGGTGATACTTCTCCATCAGCGCCATGCCGATACCCTGCGCCACTGCGCCTTCGACCTGTCCTTCGAGCAGCGTCGGATTGACCATCCTGCCGACGTCGTGCGCGGCCACGACCTTGAGCACCCGGACACGCCCGCTCTCGCAGTCCACCGCGACTTCGGCCATCTGCGCGCCGAACGCGTAGGTTGCGTAAGGCGTGCCTTGCCCCGACGCATCGAGCGACGTGGTCGGCGGATCGAAGCTTTCTTCGGCCGCGACGACATAGCCGTGTGCATCGACCGGCAGCGTCCGCAGCGCCAGCGGATTGCCGTCGACGGCAATGCCGCGCGCATCGGACGAAATCCGCGCATCGGGCGCCGCGCCTGCGAGTGCGAGCAGCCGGTGGCGCAGCGTCGTTCCGGCCAGGAAGGCCGCTCGACCGGTGATGAACGTCTGGCGCGAAGCCGACGTGCGGCCGCAATCCGGCGACAGCGCGGTGTCCGGAACGACGAATTGCAGTCGATCGACCGGTACGCCCAGCGCATCGGCCGCGATTTGCGGAATGACGGTGTTCGCGCCCTGGCCGGCGTCCACCGCACCCTGGTGCAGGACGATCGACCCGTCGGGCCGGATGCCGAAGCGGACGGTCGACGGGTTCGGCAAGGCGGTGTTGCCGCAACCATAGAAGAACGCTGCCAGGCCGACGCCATGGCGAATGTGGCCCGGCGACGCTGCATTCAGCGTCGCGATCCGGGCATGCGCGTCACGCCACGCGGGGCGCAGCGCATCGAGGCACGCGACGAGGCCCACGCTGTCGTCGAGGACCTGCCCGGTCGGCAGCGTGTCTCCGGGCCGCAGCGCGTTCATCGCGCGGAACTCGAGCGGATCGATGCCGGCCGTGAGCGCCAGCTCGTCGATCAGCTGTTCCTGCGACATCGTCGTCTGCGGTACGCCGAAGCCGCGGAATGCGCCCGCGGACGTGACGTGCGTATGAATCGCCCGTGCCCGCGCCGTGTAGTGCGGGATCACGTACGGGCCGCCGGCATGCACCGGTACCCGATTCGCGACGGCCGTGCCCCAGGACGCGAACGCGCCGGTATTGAAGTCGCCTTCGAACGTCACCGCACGGAGTCGGCCATCGGCATCGGCGGCCATGCTGGACGTCATGCGGCCGGGATGGCGCTTGGTCGACGTGGCCATCGA
The DNA here is from genome assembly GCF_003853425.1 of Burkholderia sp. Bp9140. NCBI lineage: Bacteria > Pseudomonadati > Pseudomonadota > Betaproteobacteria > Burkholderiales > Burkholderiaceae > Burkholderia > Burkholderia sp. Bp9140. Next base: position 111,245 of record NZ_QTPQ01000023.1, on the reverse strand, counting down.
TTCCTCGCGCGACAACGCCATCGCGACGGGCCGGTCGAGATGCCAGGCCGCGATCGCGAGCAGCGGCTGGACCGTCATGTCGAGCTTGCCGCCGAAACCGCCGCCGACCGCGGTCGCCACGACGCGCACCTGCTCCGGCGGGACGGCGAGAATGCGTGCGAGATCGCCGCGATGCGGATGCGGCGCCTGCGTCGACGAATGGATTTCGATGACGTTGCCCACGCGTCGCGCCCAGCCGGCCTCGGGCTCGAGGTACGCATGCTCGACGAAACTGGATTCGAACGTTGCGCTGACGACGTGACGGGCGTCCTGCGTCGCGCGTTCCGGGTCGCCGCGGCGCACCAGGCCCTCGATCAGCAGGTTGCCGGGACGATCGGCGTGCAGTTGCGGACTGTCGTCCAGCACGGCATCGGCGATCGCGAGAACCGGCTTCAGCGGTTCCCACTGCACCGGAAAACGGTCCAGGTCGAGCGCCGCGATGGCGACGCGCTCGCCGACCACCAGCGCGACGGCCTCGAGATGGTGGCGCGTTTCCGTCTCCGGAAGGACGGGCTGGTCGGCGTAAGGCGTCGCGACGCCATGCAGATTCATGCCGGGCACGTCGGTGTGGGTGAGGACGCGGTGCACGCCCGGATGGGCGTCGACAAACGCCGTGAGGTCGCCGAACACGAAGCGCGCGCGGTGATGCGGGCAACGGACCGCGCGCATGAACAGGCTGTCGGCCGGATAGTCGTCGGCGCCGAAGCGCTGGCTGCCGTCGACCTTTTCCGGGCCGTCGAGGCGCGTCAGCGGGACGCCGACGGACGGCCCTTCGGACGGGGCACGCGTCTGGCATCGCGCGGCGGCGCCGCATCCCACCTCGGTCACGGCGTCGACGATCTTCTGGTAACCCGTGCAGCGGCACAGCACGCCGTCGATGGCGGCCCGCGCACTGGCGCGGTCGGTCACCTGGCCGGCGTCGATTGCCGCCGCCGCTGCGGTGAGCATGCCGGGTGTGCAGAAGCCGCATTGCACCGCCTGATGTGCGAGAAGCGCCTGCTGCAGGCGGCTGCCGCATCGGGTGGCCTCGGCGAGGCCTTCGACGGTGACGACACGGCGCCCTGCGACCTGTCCGACCGGAATCAGGCACGCGTAGCGCGCGTCGCCGTCGACGATCACCGTGCAGCTGCCGCAATCGCCCTGGCGGCAGCCTTCCTTGGTGCCGAACTGGCGCAGGTCCGCGCGCAGATGGTCGACGAGCCGCTGCGAATGGTCTGCCGGCAGGCTCCGCCGCGTGCCGTTGAGTTCGAACCAGTCGGGCTCCGGCGAAACCGGGGCGCTGCCGCCCGCGTTCATCTCGCGAACGTCGGCAAGCGGGTCAGCCAGTGGATGCGCCATGGGCGTTCTCCTGGATGCAGCATGTGAAAGCGCGCGTGATCGCCAGCCGCGCGAGATGAATGCGATGCAACGCGGTCGCCCGGCAGTCGTCAACCGGAGACAGCTCCGCAAGAGGTGCCGCTGCGATCACGCCCGCCAGTTCCCCGCACCGCTTGCCCGCCAGTGCCGCCTCGAGCACGCGCATCCGGCGCGCAACGCCGGAGGCGCCGCCGACGGCAACGGCGGCCGCCTCCAGCGTACCGTCCGCGCGCAGGCGCAGCCGCGCGGCGGCCGAAACGACGGCGAGCGCCGCGCCGTCGCGATTCGTGCATTTGACGAACGACGTACGCTCGTGCGCGCGAGGTTGCTCGAACCGCACGGCAACCAGCAGTTCGTCCGGATGCAGCGCGGTCTGGCGGCTGCCCGGCAGGAACTCGGCCAACGGCAGGCGGCGCACGCCCCGCACGCTCGCCAGCTCGACGCACGCGTCGAGCGCCAGCAGCGCGGGGATGCCGTCCGCCACCGGAGAAGCATGGCACACGTTTCCGCCGATCGTACCCTGGACGCGAATCTGCCGGGGGCCGACGGTAGCGGCCGCCGCCGTGAGCGCCGCGGGCAGCCATGCCGTCCGGGCGATGGTTTCCCAGGTGCTCGCCGCACCGATACGGGTGAGCCCGCCGCACTGCTCGATGCAGCGCAACGCATCGACACGGCTGATATCCACCCATGCCGACCGGGCGGGCACGAGCCCGATATCGGCAAAGGCATCGGTGGCCCCGCACACGATGCGCGGCCGCGGCTGCGCCGCAAGCGCGAAGAGCACTTCCTCGATGGTGTTGGCGCGAAGATAGTTCATCGCAAGGGTGTCAGCATCTTCATGGTTGGACGAGTCGACATCGGCACCGGCACACGCTCAATCGTCGGTCGACGCATCCTTGCGGACAACCCGCAGCACGCTGTCGATCACGAACGCCTCCCAACGGCGCACGGCGTCCGGCGCATTCAGCTCCTCGCCGAGGAACGCGGACAACGTGTGGCGGTTCGACGTATAAAAATACGCAGCCGAGATGATCAGCAGGAAAACGTCGCGCGCATTCAGGTTCTTGCGAAACAGCCCTTGCTCGACGCCGTTTTCGAGGATCTTCGCGATGATCTGCACCGCATGCGACGAGTATTCGCCCCGGCGCTCGAGCCTGGACAGGTGCTTGCCCTTGTGCAGGTTCTCCGTGTTGAGCAGCGTGATGAAATCGGGATTGCGCCAATAGTAGTCCAGCTTGAAGCGAATCACGGATTTGAGCGCTTCCACGGGATTCGAGGGATCGGGCGCCATCTTGACTTCCGCCTCGTCCATTCGTCGATAGATGCCTTCGAGCACCGCGACGAACAGGCCCTCCTTGCTCCCGTAGTAGTAGTAGATCATCCGGTCATAGGACTTCGCCAGCCTGGAAATTCTCTCCACGCTGCCGCCGTCGTAGCCGTAGCGCGCGAAGACCTTAGTCGCCGCGCGCAGGATCTTGTCGCGGGTTTCCTGTGCCGCTGCCTCCCGGACACCGGTTCCACGCACAGCCTTGCCTTTTGCTGCTTGAGCCATACCGTTCCTATGGCGGCCGACAACCTGGCCATGCCGCCTGAAAAAACTTGCAAGAGCGGCCTTCCTCGACTTTCGTACAGGGAACGCTACATGAATTTAAGATTCTACGGAACTCTTCACAGGTCCGCAACAAAACAAAAATTATTCGTATATTCAATGGCTTGCATTTGACTTTCTTGGCCGGGTGGTCGGCGGAAAGCACGACTGTCCGATAGCTTCGTATTTTTATTTCGAGAAAGTGCTGCTACCATTCGTTTGTGGAGTACTCACTACATGAAATGTTGATTTCAGGTTGGCGGAAGCCGAGACCCGGTAAGCAGGAGATAGACGAATGAGCAACGAACTCGACGATTCCTGCAGCACTTTCGCTGCGCGAACTACCTGGAAGTCGCTGTCCGACACGAGCGGCCCTGAAATGACCGCGGTCTTCGAGGAACTGATGTCCCAATCGCAGCTCGCACTGGACATGCAGGTGTTGCGCCAGGTTTCCCATGCGATGGCGAACGAGGTGGCGCCCGCGACGCGCGTCCGGAAATTGCTCGAGGCCGCGATACAGGGTACGGCGGCGACGTGGGGCGTGATTGCCGTCATCCGCGCAGACGGCTGGGAGGGGGCCGCCGATGCGGCGGCGGCGAATGCGCCGCACGTGGAGCGGCTGCCGGTCGACCGGTTGCCGGTCCCGATCATTGCCGCCGCCATGCACCTGCGTAACGGACTGGTGCTGCGCGATGCGTGCGCCGCCGACCATTGGCGGACCGACGATTATGTGCGCCGTCGCAAGCCCCGCTCGGTGATGTGCGTGCCGATACGCTGCAATGGCGCATTGATGGGCGCGCTGTATCTGGAACACGGAGACTTGCCAGGTATTTTCACGTCGGCGAATGCCGCGTTGGTCGAGATCATCGCGCTGCATGCAGGGTTCGTTCTGGAGAACCGGCGTCTTCACGACGCGCTTGCCGCTCAGGACGCACGCCTGGGCGGCATCGCGGCAAGGATCGGCGACACGCCTTCCGACGTGGATCGCGCCGATCGGCTGAAGGCCTACGGCGAGCTGGCGGCTTCGATCGTGCATGAAGTCGCTCAACCGATCACGGCAATCGACACTTCCGCGCGCGCGGGGCTGAAGTGGCTCGAGCGCAGCGCGCCGAACATCGACGCCGCGCGCGAGATGTTCGCCCACATCTGCGCGTGCGCCGCGCGCGCGCGGACCATCGTCAGCGCGCTGCGCGCGAACGCACGGCACGAGGCTCACGCCTTCGCGACGTTCGATCTTGCCGATGCGCTTTCCGAGGCGTGCGAGATCATGGCAAGCACGCTGGATGCGATGAAGGTGCGCTTGCGCGTCGACGGACTCCCGTCCCCGATGCCGATGCGCGGCGAACGCGTTCAGCTGCAGCAGGCCGTCATCGGCCTGCTGATGAACGGCGCGGAATCGATGCTGAGCACACCGGAAGAGCGCCGCGTACTCGTGCTGGCGTGCGAATCCGCTCAGGATCTCTTGCGCATCCGGATCGACGATAGTGGCGACGGCATCGATCCGCGGTTCGCGCAACGCATCTTCGAACCGTTGTTCACCACCAAGCCGCATGGCATGGGCATGGGCCTTTCCATCTGCCAGTCCATCGTGGCTGCGCACCATGGTCAACTGGCGCTGACGCCGCGCGCGGAAGGCGGCACTCGCGCGATGGTGACGCTCCCGCGTGGTCCGGTTGACGGCACGCCGGCCGTACATCAGGCGGCATGACGCGCCGCGACGCGTGCCGCCATGGCCGAAGCCTATACGAACGTATGCGGCCATCCATCCTGACGGGTCATGCGGCTAGCTGCAGATGCTATGGATGCCGTTGACGCTGCGCCGTATTCTGGTTCCACCGGTACACGAAGCGCATCGGCAACGACTCGGGCGACAGGTGATCGAGTCGGCTTCGCGATGTCGCAACGATGCGGACGACCGGAACATGCGTGCCAATCGATACCAGAAACCCAAGGAACCCATCATGACATTTCGACAAATCGTCGTAAATGGCGGCCTGGCGGCCGTCCTGATCGCTTGCCTGCAGTTGCAGGCATTTGCCGACGAACCTGCCAATGCGACGGACACGGATGCCGCGGTGGCATCCACCCAGACGAAAAAGGCCACGCGCGCGGCCAATCGCACATTCTCGCGGTCGATTCAGAAAACGCTGTCTCGAACGAAGGGGCTGGAAGGGAAGGCGATTACGGTGTTCGGCAATGCCGCGACAGGACGGGTGACGCTGGCCGGCCAGGTGGAAACCGAAGACGAAGACCACCTGGCAGTCGAGTCGGCCAGGAAGATCCGCGGCGTCAAATCGGTGAGCAGCAAGCTGATGCTGCGTGAGAAGGGCGGAGCCTGAGCGAGGGCGGGCGCATTGCCGGGCCGGATGACAGGGTATCGGCGATTCGTGCGTCCGCTTTCACATGACCGATCCGATTGATTGGGAGAAGAGGTGATGGTGATGCTGCCTGAAGCGGACATCGTGGCTCGCACGTTGATCAATGTCCTCGATCCTTCGCAAGAACAACGCAGCGTTTGTTTGCGAGCGCAGCGGACACGATACAAGGCGCGACGCCTCGGGTTGTGTCAATGGGATGAGGGCGATGCGCATGCGCGGACCGAGCCGCCTTTCAGAATAGCCGTGATGGAACGCCTTTCGTTGTCCATGATCAGTGTTTCATGGAGCGATTCGTGTTCAGGGCGGTATGCCGAGCAAATCTGGTGCAGGAGCCGCGCGCGCGTCCCGTCGACATGTGCGTTGACGGGGCGTGCGATACGACGCGGTGATCCGGTGTTTCGTCCGCGCGCGAGCGATGTCTGTCTGCCCGCGAACCAGCAGCGGATGATTCTTGCCGCGACCGTTCAACCGTGCATCGACGCGGCCGATGCGCTTTAGACCGGGCGTCGAAAGCGGGTGAATCGCGGACGCGCGCCATGGAGCGTCGTCCGCGTGCATCCATGCGTGCCGACGCTAAGCCGATGGGGTCGTGACGACAACGAGCGTCGCACCATGAAGGCGCTCGGTCAGATGGACGTGAACGGGCGGCTCGCGCCACCAGCGAGCGAGCCCGGTGGGCGCACGATATCCGACGACGATCATGTCCGCGCGGATTGTCGTCGCATGCGAGGCGATAGCGTCGACCGCGCGTCCGAACCGCAGGTAGCCGCGTGCGGCGACGCCGTCGTCCGTCAGTTTGCCGACCGCCCGTTGAAGATCGCCATGTGCGAATTCCGCCAGACGCTCATGGGCGAGTTCGCTGAGCAGTCCGGCCGACCGTGCGTTGGCGGTTACGTTGTCGACGATGGCGACGACGTCGACCGTGGCCGACAAGGCGTGAGAAAGCGACGCACACCGTGCGAGTGCGGCGTTTGCTTCGTTGGTCCCGTCATAGACGAGCAGCAATCTGGACAGCGATGACATCTTCGGCGTTGGGTGCGGGAATGAAGTCGCCCGTGACGGGCAACGGTGCAAGCGGTCGGCGGTCGGCCACACGCGCAGAAGCGGATGCGACTGCTTCCACTGAACACGCGACGGCCGTCATTTATTCCGGTGCGATCCCGGTGCGCCAGCGATCGCATCGCGGCCGGTTCGCATCGGCAGGCCCGCGCCGTCGCGCGTCGATGTCAGGTCCGCGCATCGATGCAGGTTCCCGTCTCCGTTCGCGATTCGCCGGAACCGTCGATCACCAGCCGAATCGCTTTGCGAGCACGGGATATCCGGCTCATGATGGTGCCGAGGGGTACGTCGAGCGTATCGGCTGCCTGCCGATAGCTGAGCCCATCGACGCTCACGAGCAGCAAGGCGGTGCGCTGGGATTCCGGCAGTCGCTCGATGGCGTCGATGATTTGCCGGATGGCCAGCCCGGTTTCGGGCGCGGAGCCGGGATCGGAGACCGTTTCCAGCAATGCGTCGCTCAGTTCGAGCACGAGCGGGTTGCGATGATTGCGTTGCCGCAATTCGTTGAGCCATATCGACTGGATGATCGAGAACATCCAGCTCGCCGTCGACGTATCGGCGCGCAACTGATGAGCCCGCTCGAGTGCGCGAATGCATGCTCGCTGGACGAGCTCATCGGCATCGTATCGATTCCCGGAAATTCGCAGCGCAAACGACCGCAGGCGCGGCAGGATATCGGGAAGCCTCGTTGCAAGGTCGGTTCGCTCCATGACGGCTCGAGTCCGGCATGGGATCCCCGCTGTACGTCGCGCGGCGCGTCGATGGCCAGTGCGGTCCTGGGGAATCCCGGGGAAAAGAATGTCCAGATGCGGCGGCCGGAAAGAGGGGGGGCGTGAATCGAGCCGGCCGTGCCGCATCTCCGGAAACGATGGCGCTTCAATGGCCGGAATAGAGTTTCCTGAGCGCGTCGAGCTCGCCGCTCTGCCGCGCGCGGGCGAGTTCCTGTCGCACTTCGGTGCGGGTCTTTCCCATCGGCATCGCCGCGGCCGGCGCCCATTGGGCCGTGGTCGCGGCATCTTGATTCCCCGTCGTCGAATCGACGGGAGCCGCTGCATAGGCGGAGGCCGTTGCAGCAAATGCGACGAGCGCGAAGGTGATCCTTGATGTCTTCATGTCGTAATCCGGAAGGTAGATTGATCGAACGGTCCGCACGGTATCTGGCGAAGGCGGGAGCCGGGGTGTGCCGGCCGCGTCGCGATTGTCGTCAGAATCCGTCGTGTGTGTATTGGGCGCCGCGAAGGTATCCCGCATGTGTCCGGGGCGCGGCATTTTGCAATGTCGTGTATCCATCCGGATGCCGGATACATCCGGATACGAAAGCGCCGGTCATGACGGGACGCGCGTTCGCTTCGGCGCCTCGCATGCCCTCGCGGGCGAGCATCGTCGCGAGCGCATGGCGCGCGTGTCTCGCTGTCGAACCGGCTCGATTCGAACAGCGGCAACGAACGTCGCAAGCGTCGCTCGATCTGCGTGATGCGTGATGCGTGATGCGTGATGCGTGATGCGCGGCGCGGCGCGCGGTGTTGCATTGACGATTTCGTGCTGGAATAATCTGCGGGTTCGCGTGTTATCAGTAGTGCCCGGAACAAGGATGCGGCGACCGGTGAGGTGCGACACCGAACGAGCGAAATCGAGGGAGCCCCGCGACACGCGTCGCGGCCGCGTGTTCGATCGAACGAATACCGCCCGGCATCCCGCTCCGGCACGTTGCACGGGTGCCGCATGTCGCGCTCCACGCCGCCGTGCCAGCGGCGTTCGAGTTGATGACGCCACCGTTTCCTTACTGCATTCGCATGATCGAACTTTCGACACGCCGCTTTATCGAATTGAGCCCCGGCCCGCCACGGCTGCACCGTGCGATCGACGACAACGCGCCGCCCGTCCTGATCGCCGGGCGCGGCGTCGCGGCACCGTCCGCCGTCGCCGCGCTGCAACGCGAATATGGGCTGCGCTCGGCACTGCATGAACGCTGGTCGGCCGTTCCACAAGCCATCGTGTCGCACGATGGCGGTGCCATGCTCGTCCTTGCCGATCCGGGTGGGGTGCCGCTCTCCGTCGGCGATGTGCCACAGCAGCAGCGTGTGTCCGTGTTTCTGCGGCGTGCGATTTCGCTCGCGACCGCGCTGGGCGAGATGCATGCGGCCGGTATCGTGCATCGCGCGCTTGCGCCGCATCGCTTTCTCGTGGATGACGATGATCGCGCGTTTCTGACGGGCTTCGGCTATGCCATTGGCCCCGGCCCGACCGACCCGTTGCGCGACGCCGAACTCGATTGGGACGACACGGATTTCGTCTATGCGGCGCCCGAGCTCGGCACGCGCATGAACCTGCGCGTCGACGCGCGGGCCGATCTTTATTCGCTCGGATGCATTCTCTATGAGCAGTTGACCGGTGTGCCGCCGTTCGATGCGACCGATGCCGCCGGACTCGTGCATGCGCACGCCACGCATTCGGCGCGCCCCCCTCACGAACTCGTCCCGCACGTACCCGAGCAGATTTCGCGGATCGTCGCGAAGCTGCTCGAAAAGGCGCCCGAGCAGCGTTACGGCACGGCCGCGGGGCTCGTCGCCGATCTGCAGCGATGCGAGCAGTGCCTTCGCCGTGACGGTCTCGTTCCGAAGTTCGCGCTCGATGTCCAGGCGGCACTGCAGCGTCTGCAGCAAGCCGATCACGTGGTGGGCCGCGAACAGGAGATCGACGCGTTGCTCGCGCAGTACCGTGCCGTCGCCGCCGCTGGCGAGGCGCGCGTCGCATGGGTTTCCGGCCACTCGGGCATCGGCAAGTCGACGCTGCTTCTGGAGGCCGTCGCGCGAATCCGGCACGACGGGGCGCTGCTCGTGGCCACCAGCAAGGGCGAGGAAGGGCGCCGCGGCACGCCGTATGCGATGCTTGCCCAGGCGCTGGAGCCGTTGCTGCAGTTCGTGCTGGGTTGCGCGGACGACGAATTCGACAGGTGGCGCGCGCGAATCGGAACGGCAGTGGCGCCTGTCGGACGCACGCTCGCGAGATTCCTGCCGGCGCTCTCGGCGGTGCTCGGCCCGCAGGCGGTCGCGCCGGAGCAATCCGAACTGGCGCCCGGGCTGGAGCGCGAGCGCGTGCTGCAGGCGATCGCCCGGCTGATCGCGTGTTTCGCGGCACCGGAGCGCCCGCTCGCGCTGCTGCTCGACGATCTGCAATGGGCCGATGTCGGCACGATACAGGTGCTGGAGCGCCTGGTGCAGCAACACCGCGACACGGCGTTGCTGCTCGTCGGCGCATATCGCCAGAACGAGGTCGATGCGGGCCACCCGTTGCGGGCCGGCCCGCTGGCCGACATGCCCGATGCATTGACGGTGGAACTCGGGCCGCTGAACGAGCGGGCGACGACCGAACTGATTGCCCACGCGCTGCATCAGAATGCCGATGCGCTTCGCCCGTTGTCCGACCTGATCGGACGGAGAACCGGCCGCAATCCGTTCTTCGTGCATCACCTGCTGCGCCTGCTGGCCGACGAAGGCATGCTCGATTACGATGCGGGCGCCGGCCTGTGGCGCTGGAACATGGCGCGCATTGCCGCGCATCGCGGCGGTGATGACGTCGCGATGATGCTGGCGCGGCAGTTCGAGCTGCTGCCGGACGCCGCACGATTCATGTTGCGGCTGCTCGCCTGCATCGGCCAGCGTGCGTCGACGCGCCTGCTCGCCGCGGCGGCCGGGCTGACCGAGCCCGATGCCATCGAGGGGCTGCAGGCGGCGCTCGATGCCGGCAGTCTCCAGCGCGATGGCGACGACTGGACGTTCTGGCACGATCGCATTCGCGAGGCGGCGTATGCGTCGATCCCGGAGAGCGAACGGGCGCCGCTGCATCATGCAATCGCCTGCCGCTTGCTGGCGGCGGACGATGCCTGCGCCGACGCCTTCGTGCTGGCCGCGCAGGCGAACCTCGCAAGCGCGGTCGTCGACGCGCGCGCGCAGCGCCGCGCGTTCGCGCGCGTGAATCTGGATGCCGGGCGGCAAGCCAGGGCTGCCACCGCGCATCATTCCGCGCTCGGCTTTTTTCGCGCAGCGGTCGATTTCCTCGGCGAACGGGACACCAGCGACGACGGGCTCGAGGCGCGCATGCTGTGCGGCGAGGCCGAGTTCATGACCGGTGCGCTCGAAGCCGCCGAAGCGCGCCTGGCCGAGCTGGAGCGCGTGGCCGGCGACGGCACGTTCGGCGCGGACCTCACGCGCCTGCGCGCGGCGTTGTACACGGCGCTCGGGCGCTTCGATCTGGCTCTCGGTGCCGGCCTTGCGTTCCTGAAGCGATCAGGCATCGATATTCCGCCCCATCCGGACAGCGCGGACGTGCATCGCGAATACCTTCGCCTGCGCAGCTGGCTGGATCGCAACGGGATCGACGCGCTGCGTGACCTGCCGATCATCGCCGATCCGCTGCAGCGCGCGATTGTCGACATCTTCGCGGACCTGATCCCGCCGGCCCTCTATTCCGATCAGGATCTGGTCGACATGATTCTGCTGCGCGCGGTGAATCTGGCGATCGAGCACGGCCATTCCGATGCATCGGCCGACGTCTACGTCTGCATGAACCAGATCTTCGGCGCACGTTACGGTGATTACGCCGCGTCGCTGGCATTTGGCGAGCTCGCGCTGCATCTGGTCGACGAGCGTGGACTCGACCGGTATCGCGGCCGCGTATACATGGCGCACGGCACGATCGTGGTGCCGTGGGTGTTGCCGGCGCGCTCGGCCCGCGGGTATATCTCGCGGGCATTCGAGATCACGGTCGAGTGCTGCGATCATACTTTCGCGCTCTATTGCAAGCGCAACGAGGCTACCGGCATGCTGTTCGCCGGCGAATTTCTCGGTGACGTACGCGACACGGTGGCGCACGGGCTTGCGATCGCGCGCGATGCGAATTTCCAGCTCGTGATCGATGCACTGCTCGCGCAGCAGATGCTGCTGAGGCGTTTACAGGAAGGCGAGACCGACGAGCGCGACGCGTTGCCGCCGACGGAGGGCAGGCCGGCGAACCTGGTCGATCTCGCCTACTGGGTCTACAGGCTGCAGGCGGCACTGTTGTTCGGCGATCTGCCGGATGCGCTTGACGCGCGTCAGCGCGCCGAATCATGCGAGCACGCGGCTCGCTCGTTCGCCGAGCGGGCCGACTTGCCGTTCTACGGCGCGCTCGCACTGCTTGCGCTGCCCCGCCGCGATTCGTCCCAGGAGGCCGCGCTGCAGCGCCATGTCGAGCAACTCGACGTCTGGGCGCGGGCCTGCCCGGCGAACTTCGTCGCGCGACGCGAGCTGGTGCGCGCCGAGCAAGCGTGCGCGAACGGCCGGCCGCAGGATGCAGCGGACGCTTATGCGCGTGCCGTGACGCACGCGGGTACGCATGGCTTTACGCAGGTCGAGGCGCTGGCAGCCGAGTGCGCGGCGCGATTCCATGCAGGTCGCGACAATATTGCAGCGCATGCGTATTTGCGCCATGCGCAGAGCGCATGGCAGCGTTGGGGGGCGCTGGCGAAGGTGCGGCAGTTGCAGGCCGCGCATCCCGATGTATTCGATGCCGGAGCCGGCAATCACGCCGGTAGTCGTATGCACGCACTGGACGTCAACGCGGTGCTGCGCGTGTCGAACGCGCTGGCGACCGACATCGTGCCGGCGCGTCTGGTGGAAACGCTGTTGCGCACGACGCTGGAAAGCGCCGGGGCCGAGCATGGCGCGCTCGCGGTGCTGCGCGAAGGCGTCTGGCATGTACCGGCGCGCGCGGACGTGATCGACGGTACGATCGTCGTCACGCAAGAGGCCGTGTCGTTGACGGCAGGCGTGCTTCCCGTCTCTGTCGTGCAGGCGGTCGCCCGGACGCAGGAAGGGGTGGTGATCGACGATGCGTCGGAGTCGCCGGTTCACGTGCAGGATGCTTATGTTCGCCGCCGGCGCCCGCGTTCGGTGATGTGCGTACCGCTGATGCGTTATGCGACGCTCGTCGGCGTGCTGTATATGGAAAACAATCTGGCGGCGCGGATGTTTACCGCGGCCAAGGCGGCCCTGGTGGAGGTGATCGCGTCACAGGCCGCATTCGCGCTCGAGAATGCGCGGCTCTATGAGGAGCTGGTCGAGCAGAACCGTCAGCGCGCGCATGCCGAGGAACAGTTGCGTGCCGCACTGGCCGGCCTCGAGCGCGCCAGCCGCCTGACAGCGATGGGCGAGCTCGTCGCGTCGATCGTCCATGAGATCGGACAGCCGATTGCCGCCGTCGACACGTCGGCCAGCGCCGCGTTGCGTTGGCTGAGCCGGGAACCGCCGGACGTCGGCGAAGCGCGGGCGATGCTCGCGCACATCAACCGCAGCGCGGCGCGGGCCAAGAGCATCATCCAGGCGCTGCGCGCGAAGGCACGCAAGGCCGCGCCGCAGTTCGCGACGATCGATCTCACCGAGGCCGTTCGCGAGGCCGCGGCGCTCGTCGCGCGGCAGCTCGACACGCTGGACGTGGTGCTGGAGCTGCGCAGTGAGGATGATGCCGTCTACGTATACGGCGACCGGATCCAGCTCCAGCAGGTCGTGATCAACCTGTTGACGAACGGGGCCGAATCGATGGCCGGGCTCGAGACGGCGCGTCGTCTTTCGCTTGCCTGCGAAGTGCATGGCGTTGACAGTGTCCGCGTGACCGTGGAGGATGCGGGCAGCGGCATTGCACCCGACATCGCGGACCGGCTGCTCGAACCGCTTTTTACGACCAAGGAGAACGGGATGGGCATGGGCCTCGCCATCTCGCATTCGATCGTGGACGCGCACGGCGGCACGTTGACGCTGTCGCCGCGCGAGGGTGCCGGTACGCGAGCAACCGTCATGCTGCCGCGCGTCGATCCATGATGCGTCGTCCGTCGGCGCGACGCGCGGCGCGCGGCGAGGGCACGGACAGGTTCCTCGAGTTGTGTTTGAGCCGCTATGCGGCCGCTCCTGAAAATTCATCAGCGAATATTGATGCCGGAAACCAGAATGCCCCACGCAACGCCTGCATCCGCGGATCGGAACAGCCGCGTCGTCTACGTCGTCGATGACGACGAATTCGTTCGTGCCGCGCTGATCAGCCTGCTGCGATCGATTGACCTGGACGTTCGTGCCTTTGCGTCGACGGATGAGTTTCTCGCGGCGCCGAAGGGCGCGGGACCGTCGTGTCTCGTCCTGGACGTCAGGCTGCGCGGACAGAGCGGAATCGCGTTTCAGACGTCGCTGGCGGAGAGCGGCGGTCCGCAGATGCCGATCATCTTCATCACGGCGCACGGCGATATCGCGATGACGGTGAAGGCGATGAAAGCCGGCGCGATGGATTTCCTGACGAAACCGTTCCGCGACCAGGACATGATCGATGCGGTGATTGCGGCGCTCGACCGCGATGCGAAACGGCTGCGGGACGATCACTTGCTGCTCGATCTGCGCGCGTGCTGGGAATCGCTCACGCCGCGCGAATGCGAGGTGCTGCAACACGTCGCGACAGGCCTGATGAACAAGCAAGTCGCGAGCAACATGGGAATCGCGGAGATCACGGCCAAGATTCATCGCAGCCAGGCGATGCGAAAAATGAACTGCCGGTCGGTCGCTGAACTGGTGCGCAAGATGACTGCGCTCGGCATCACGGTGCCGTCGCGCTAGCGGCGGCCCGGGCGCGGACAACCCTCCGCGCTGATGCATCGCGCGCCGAGCCGGATACCCTGCATCGATGCGGCGAGCGTCATCCCGACCTGCGGCATCGCGCGCCCGGGGCACGGACCGCCGCGCCCGCTTCGGAAAGCGCGAGCGCCGCTCGTTTACCCGGATCTTTCGTCAAACGGCTCATGCACGAATGCCGACGCCACCCATACGTAGGTATGATGACGATGCCGCGGCGTGACGGTATGCTGGCAACTTGGGTAACAGTGCTCGGGACGGGCCGGTCCGTCCCCCTCGCCATAAGCAGGGATGCCTTTTTCACTCTCAGCCTCCGATCTTGTCTCCATTGTCGACGACGATCCGTTCGTACGCGCCGCCGCGGGAAGTTTCGTGCGTTCGTTGGGCGGGGAGGCGCATGAATTCGCGTCCGGGCCGGCATTCCTGGCTTCGGACGTGGTGCCGCGAACGGGTTGCCTGATCTGCGACATCCAGATGCCCGAGATGGATGGCCTCGAAGTACTGGCCCGGATAGAAGCACGCGGCCTGCGCATTCCTACCGTACTGGTCACGGCGTTCGTCACCACCCGCGCGTCCGAGCGAGCGCGATCCAGCACCGCGCTTTGTCTTCTCGAGAAGCCGATCGACGCACAGGAGCTCGAAGGCTGGCTTGCACGTGCGCTCGGATACGGCTGATCGCCGGTCTGCGCCGCAACGGCAACCTAAACCTTCGTAGGGGGTGGATGGCCGCTCGTTTGATGGTGCGAACCCCCGCACACATGTTTTCATCTTCCCTGTACCGTCCGCCGCGACGGCCACAGGAGAACGAAGATGGCCAACATCCCTACCTTGTCGTGCGAAGCCTGGTTCGAGTCCCGGCTTACGCGCCATATACGCAACCTCGGCCGCGCCTGCCGCGCACATGTGCGCGAACTCGTCGCGTGTCCGGCCCGGCTTTTCGTCGTGGCGGGCGTGCTGTTCGTCGCGGCGGCGTTGTACGACGCTCGCGACCTGCTCGCCAGTGCGTTGCTTCCCGCCGTCGGTGGCGATCGGCTGATTGCCGGCGTGGCGGGCGCGGCGCTTGCGCTGGTGGCGGCGGTACTGTGGCTGCGTGTGCTGCGATTGAACGCGGCAATCCGGCAACTCGCCGCGGCAGTCGAGGACCATGGGCTGGAAGCGCTGCCCCGTTCACTGGTCGAGCGCGGCGCGCCGCCGATCGCGAGACTGGCAGGCGCGATCAACGACGCGCATCACCAGCACGCGGAACGCGTCACGGAACTGCTGCACGTGCTCGCGGCTTATGCGCATGATCTGCGCACGCCGCTGACGCGCGTGATGCTGCGTAGCGGAATGCTGGAAGATCGCACGTTGCGCGACGCGATGGAGCGCGACCTTGTCGAGATGGGAGAACTGATCGAGGCAAGCCTTGCCTGCGCACGGCTTCAATGCAGCGTGGCGGAGCCGCCGCGTTGCGTCGACGTGGACGAGTTGCTCGGCTCGCTGGTCGACAACTATCGCGATGCAGGTCTTGCCGTCGCGCTGGACGGGCGAGTGGACTGCCCGCTCGTGACATTTCCGCATGCACTGCGGCGCGTGCTCGTCAACCTGATCGACAATGCACTGCGTTACGGGCGCGATGTCCGCCTGTGCGTTCGCGTCGATGCCAGGCGCGTGATGCTTGCCGTGGTGGATTCAGGGCCGGGTATCGTGCCGGCGGAGATGGAAGCGGTATTCACGCCGTGGTATCGGGCACCACAGACATCGGCGCGTGCGCCGGGATCCGGATTGGGGCTGGCGATCGCGCGGCGGCTGACGCAGGCGATGCAGGGGGAACTGCAGTTGAACAATCGCAGCACCGGAGGCCTCGAAGCGCGCGTGACATTGCCGCTCGCTGCCGCATGACGTCACGGAGGCGATGTCGGCGACGCGGCGTAACGACATTGCCTCGCATTCCGTGTTCCGAACCGTGCTGGCGGCCGGTTCGTTGGGCCGCGTTTCGCTAGACGCGCTCGTCGGTGAGTTCGTCGGCGAACTCCTGCCGGCATTCACTCACATGGAGCCGATAGCCTTTTGCGTAGACCGACTGGATCGACCATTCCATGCCGATCGATCGCAGGCTCGCACGCAGTCGACTGACATACATGTCGACCGACCGGCTCGTGGCCCCGCCGTCCCAGCCCCACACCACGGAATGCAGATCCTGCCGTTGGACGACGGTTCCCAGATGCGATGCAAGGTGCCACAGGAGTTCGAACTCCTTGGTTCCGAGCGCGTGCGCAATGCCGTCCGCGACGACGCTGAGGTTCGTGCGGTCGAGCAAATGGCGCCCGACGATCATCTGCCTGCTTTCATTTGCCGAAGCGCGAGAACGGCGCAAGAGCGCGCGGATCCGCGCGAGCAGCACCCTGCGGTCGAATGGCTTGACGAGGAAATCGTCAGCGCCGGTGTCGAGAATCCGGACGATGTCCTCCTCATTCGAATGGATCGTCTGGAAAATGACCGGCACCGACGGGCTCGCGCGTCCACGGACCCACGCCAATAACCTGTCGCCGCCGATGCCGGGCAGATCCCAGTCGAAGATCATCAGGTCGGCCCAGTGATCCGACAGGTAATTGCGCGCGTCGAGACCGTTGCCGAAGGCGCTCACATGGTAGCCCTCCGTCTTCAGCCACGACGCCAGCAGCGACCGCTGGATCACGTCGTCTTCCACGAGAACGATTCTGACTTGCTTGCCCATCATGACTCTCTCTTGACTAGCGCAGCCGCTGGCGGCCGCGCTTCCTCCATTCCAGGCTGCGCGAAAGCAGCCTGGTCAGCTGTGTGGGGGCACACGTGCCGCCAATCGCCGGGCTCAAGCTCCGTCGCCTCGAAACCGGCGCCTCGACACCCGTCTCGCTCGCGCACATAAGGGAGAACAATCGTCCTGATGCAAAAATTCCATTGCTCGCGTGTCGCTCGCCGAGAATCCCGGTCGATACGCGTGATGTCGTCCAGGAATCCTACAACAGGATCCCGTTACGAAAATTTGCCCATGTCGCCGCCAATGTATCCGGTTCTTTCTGAAACTCGAGGGGATACAGTGCGATACAAAAATGTGCGCTGGATCGCAAGCGGCCATTCAATTCCGGCGCCGACGCGCACGGAAATGAAATTGCTTGATGCGTGGGTGGCCGGTCGATAAATATTCAAAAGAAAATACAATGCCGCGCTTTATCTTTATCGAAATTGCGCTTCCGGCCCATATGCACGGTCGATCAGGCATTGCGCTGCGTCCGCCGGGTGCCGGTAGCCGCAAACGATGTGCATCCGCGACTCAATGATCGGGTAACGGAAGTGCGCCGTTGGGCAGTGCCGGGTTCCTGGGCAGCCTGGTGACATCGCCCGCCTGCGGATCGAAGCCGGCGGGCATCACGGTGCGATCGGGCGGCGTCGCGGCGTGCGTCGACGGGACGGGCATCGCGGTCGGCCGCGGGGATGGCGACCGATACATCAGGTACGTGGCACGGTAGGGGACGTTCAAGGTCGAGCGCTCGAGAATGCATGGCCGGTCGGGCGGCAAGCCGCCTTGGGTGTCCACCCGCAGGATCAGCCCGGTGCGCGCGAACCGGGTTTCGAAAACCTCGTCGCCCGCGTTGAACCGCGTGATGAGGCGGGCCCATGGCAAGCTGTCCGGGCTCACCGTCGTCAGCGCGTCCGGACGGCTCACGACGTAGCTGCCGTCGTAACCCGAAAAATATCCGCCCGGCAACGCGGTGCCGACGCTTGCTCCGGTCGAATCGACGAGCGTCGACTGAACGCCGCGATACGTCCAGCGCAATCCGTTGTCGTTGCGATCGCATCGATACAGTACGTCGCCGGTGGTCGTCAGGATGTCTTCCAGCACTTCTTGTGGCGGCACCCTCAGTGCGTCGGGCAGGTCGTCGTTCGCCGGGGGAAGCGGCGGGGCGGCACACGCGCCGATCATGACAATCACGGCCGACAGTCCACCCCATCCGAGCATTCGCAACATCGGGCAGCGCGGCGCCACGTCGCTTTCCGGAAACAGCGGACGTAACGGGCGCATGACTTCCGTTTGCCGAATGGTCGCTCTATTACGAACCATGACGATTGCCTCGCGACAGGGTGGATGAAGAGCGTAAATCATATTCGACGGGAAATTCGCGGCACGCCCGGACATGCCGAATAACCGTGGACGGTTCGCTTGCCGGCAATGGGCTTCGGATTCCATGCAAGCGTCGTCGCGATATTCGCCGCACCGGCTTCCGGCTTCCGGATTCGCTGCTCGATACGTCCTGGAAATCAGCGTGCGTCGGCAAAGCATCCAGCCTGCCGACCAACGCTCGAGCCTTCACCATGAGCAAGACAGGTGACGATTACCGCGCCGCGCCGTTTCCGAACACGACCTGGTTCCCTTGCTGCCGGTCGTAACGAAGCACGTCCTCGAAGGCTTTGTCAGATGCGTGGTAGAGCATGTCGCGAGTCCCGCTGGAGAACGACTCGATAAAGTCCAGGTAGCGCCCGACGAATCGGTTCGGATCGACCGTGGATCCGTGAATCCCCATGTCGATGCGCGTGTTCCCCGGTCTGGACTTCAGCAAGTTCATCTCCCACATGACCTCGTTCAAGGAGTGACCGCCGTCATAGGCGACGAACATGAATGCACCCAGCACGGCGGCCGGCCTGTCGATTCTCGCCCCCTTTTCACGATTGACATAGTCGACGAATTTGCAGGCAAACCCGGCGGATCCCGACGGGCCGGAGCCATAGGGTGCGCCTGCGGCGAGCTGGGTCTGGATCGCAGCTGACGGGGCACCCAGGTTCGGCCGGTTCTTCAACGCGGGGCGAGAACTGAAGGTGTTGATATAGGGCGCGCTGGTCAGGCCCGGCTGGTGCGCCAGGTGCAAGCCCGTGCCGAGTCCGTAAACGTCACGCCGCTTCAGAATGGCACGCGCGGCGTCCCGCGTGGCGAAGTCCTGATCGTCCTGCGGGGAGTTGTCCCACTTGACGTAGTGATTCGCATGCTTGCGCAGGGCACGAGAAAGCTTGACGGTCGTGTAGTACACGCTCACGCAGCCTTCGCCGGTATTGATCTCTTGCGACAGGTAATTGAGCAATGCCTCGCCGCGCTTGCGACTGCCTTCGGCATTGCACAACGCTTCGATCGCCGGTACGTTAGGCATCCAAAAGCGCCTGTCGTCTCTCATCAACCTGCGGAGATGGTCAACGGAATCGTCGAAGTTCGGGCTCGCCTCTCTCTTTAGCTTCCGCATGATCGAGGCCATTTGATGCCGCACGCCGTTGGCCGCCTTCACCGCATCCGCAGGCGGATTTTGAACCAGCCTGTTGACAAACGAAGTCTCCCATTGGCGCATCATGTCGTTCTCGTAGAGCAACGCGAGAGGCACCGGGCCTTTGCGGGCGAGTGCGTCCAGTTCGAAGCTCAAGTGGTTCGCGAGAGGAGACAATTCCGGCAATTTCTTGCGTCTGCACTCCGTTGCTTTCCGAGCGAAATAGGCACTCGCGCGATCGGGCGAGAAATGATGATCGAGCCAGTTGCGGCGCACCTCGCATTCGAGCGATTTCAGCCTTCGCAGGCGATTGGATCCCTCCGGAAACTGTTTCATTGTCTGGCGCAGGGCGACCATCCAGTCGACGACAAAGTCGACCGGCGCGCGCGGTGCGTCGCGCCGACCTCGCGTCGTCGGCACCGCCGCCATGGCGACACGATGCATGCGCTCCGACAATCCTCGCAGCACACGCTTCACACCGGCGGGACCGAAGTCGCGGATTCCATCCACTTCCTTGATGCTGAGTTCGATGGCCTCGTGAGCGCTGGTGATGGCGGTGGCGGGGCGATTGCCGACTTGGTTGCCGTGCCATTCGAGGAAAGGACGAAGAACCGGATCTCCAGCGGGGATCTGCCGTATCAGGTGCTTGATCGCGGCCCGCGCGTTTTCGCTCGTCATGCCTCGCTGAAAGACACGAACCCGCACCCAATCCATCGTTATCGTGCCATCGCCGGGATTGAACGAAGCAACCAGATTCGTCCCGGGGCCGCCGTCATGGGTCAGGAACGGCATGGCATCGCTGAGAGAGGCCGACGGCCCGAAAACAACGCTACCGTTCAGGTTTCGCCGCACGGCCGGGATGTCGACGCGGTCTTTTCGCAGCAGGCCGGGGACGCGCGGCACCTCGACCGGCTGTCGACGGTTATCGGCTCGCGACATCGAGGCCGAGCGACGTCGGCCCGTTCCTTCCACGCCGCCGAAACCGTTGGCTGTCGCAAACGGCTGGGCTGGATAGGGGTAGCGCGCGCCCTGCATCATCAATGGAGGATAGGGGGCCTGGAACGCAGGCGGGAATGCGCGTGGAGGCGGCGGGGCGACAAAATGTGCTCCGTAGGGAGACGATGGTGCCCCTGGCGGCATTCGCGTTGGATTCGACACGCTGTGGGACCGTCCTCGCGCAGGCAAGTTGGCAAGCGGCGCGGGCACTGTGCCGACGTAGTGCGCCCCCGACGCCAAAGGCCGCGGATCCGAGGGAATGGGCTGTGTAGTCTGCCAGGGCGCACGAGACCAGGCGCGAACGGGATCCATGGTGGCGGTACCTCGAGTTTGTTGGTCATCCTGATGTTTACCGGCCGGGCACGCGTTGGTCGCTGGCGCTCGCGAACGGATGAAGCGCCTTGCGAAGCGGCGATGTACGACCCGTGTTCGACGGAGGCAGTTTCGCCATTGCCGCGTTCTCGAGCAGCTGCCGCAGGATGGCTGCAAGAAGCGTCTCGGGCCAGTCCGGCAATCGTCTGCCGGATTTCATTCCCCGACGCTCGGGAGCGGCGCAGGAGCGCACGGATCCATGCAGGCAGCACCCGTCGATCGAATGGCTTGACGAGACGATGGCCGGCACCGATGTCCGGAATCCGGACGATGTCCTCGTCGTTCGAACGGATCGTCTGGAAGATGACCGGTACCGACGGGCTCGCCTGTCCACGGACCCGCGTCAACGTGGGCGTGGACGATTCGTTTGCCGGCAATGCGCGTCGGATTCGCTCGCCGGTGCGTCGCTTCGGAAAGCCGCAGATTGCTTTGTCATGCAGGACGGACGATGCGATTCCAGGGCGATCGAAGCCGAATGAGAAAGACCGCCGGTTTCAGGGATCGCATCTCACTCGTCGATGGTTTTACGTTAGACACCCATGAAAGTATCGAATATCAGGCTGCGTTGTCTCGTGCTGGTTTGCAGTGCAGGCACGGTGCAGGTCGCGCACGCCGACTGCTTCGACGATGCCGCTGCGTACCAGCACGTCAATCCGCTCATCCTGCGCGCGATCGCCTGGCAGGAGTCGCGCAACCGCGCCAATGCGACGCACGTGAACGCAAACGGGTCGGTCGACTACGGGCTGATGCAGATCAATTCGATTCATCTTTCGCCGCTTGCGCGCTTCGGGATCGGGCGAGAGGCACTCATGTCCCCGTGCAAGAGCGTGCATGTCGCGGCCTGGCTGTTGCGCCGCCAGGTGGACAAGTACGGCAACACCTGGGCCGCGGTCGGTGCGTACCATTCGGCGACGCCGTCCCTGCGCGACGGATATGCGCGGCAGATAAGCGGCATCCTGAGGCGCTGGAAGATGCTCCCCGATGATCGGTCGGGTGTTCGCGTCTCCCGGCAACCCTCGGCCCCTCCGATCGACGCGGCGATCCCCGAGCCGCAGCAACCGGCGACCGCGTCACGTCGCCAGAACGATCCACCTCGACGCGTTGCCGATGCGCGCTCGGAACTCGAACTGCTTGCCATGCAGGCGGATCTCGAACTGGGCCAGACGCGCAGATAGCGGAGCGCGCGGGGCGAGGGCATCGCGCGCCGGGCAGGAATGCTCGCCCGGATGATGCCTTCCTTCAGGCTGCCGGCATCGGCTGCCGGCCGGAATGCGCTCGCGGCCGGTGCTGCTTACCGGCGAATCGTGGCCCGCTCGATCGAGGCCGGCACGATCGCGCCGAGTGCAGTGATGCCGAGCCCCAGATAGTGATTCCAGTTCGCCTGTTCGCCCAGCGCCAACGCCGTGAAGGCAAGACTGAAAACGGCGCGAAAGGCTTCCTGGACGTTCCTGATCGTATAGGCCGACGGCGTACCGTGTGCCGGCGCCTGCGGAGACTGGCCGGCTTCCCCGTTTGCCATTTCGGAGAAGGTGGTCGACAGCTGAAGCAGCGGAAATTCGCCGAGCAGAAACCGGACGGCGCGCAGCCAGTTCTTGGCCCATGCCCGATACGGGTTGTTGTCGTTTTCCAGTCCAATCTTCAGGAAACGCACGAGACGTCCGTCGCCCGGTTTGGCGCCGCCGAGGAACTGGCCGAGATTGGCAAACGCCTGCAGCACGGAAGACGTGACACCGAAGATCGCGGCGCGGTGCCGGATGTCCGAGAGCCACGCATTGTGTACGGACGGGCCGATCGCGCCAAGCACGGATCCGATCGTGCTCAACAGCGCCATGGAGGCAAAAAACGCCGTTCTTTTCGGCGTGGATCCTGCACGCATGTCACCGAGTGTGCGTTCGATCTCCCCGGCATGCGCGAGCGCCGCGTCGATCCTCTGCAGACGTGCGTCATCGTCGGAGAGCTCACCGCGGAACCGCCGAACGGCGGTCCCGATTGCCGCGAGGTCATGTTCGAACCGGGCGACCTGCGTGTCGTGGTCGACGGCGGCCGGCGCGGGAGCGCTGCCGGCCGGCAGCGGATCATCGTCATGACGGAAGATCGCATCGTGCAGTTTCGCGACGGACACGCATGCATGTTGCAGGTCGGCTCTCATCGAGTCGACAATCCGGGCCGGTACCGTGTCAAGCCATGCATTCAGAGACGAATCGGGTGCGCCGCTGGCTGGCACGGAAGAGATGCCCTGCTCCGGATCAGCCGCGGATCGTTCGACTCGACGGATTTCTCCCTGGTCTGCTTGTTCCGGATTCGATCGCAACATGCCGATAGCGATCGGGACAAACGTTTCTTCGAGCGGCTGCGCCGACTTGGCCCGCTGTCTTTCGAAAACGGGACGCATCATGCGGATGATCAGGCCGTTCAATGCGCCTGCCTGAAAAGCCGCGCCGACCGCGGTCAGCGCGAATCCGGCAACCTGATGGGCAGGAGGGGCTTCCTGCCCGGTGGCCTTGCCCGTGACGAAGAGGACGAGGAGTGCGAGCACCTGATCGAGCGATTGGGCAAACGCCTGCAATGAGTTGATTCGACCGCCGGCGTCCTTGAATCGCCGTTGCGCATCCGTGGCAAGCGGATATTCCGTCATCGCGGCGACGAGCAGCGCGATCACCGATCGTTGCGCCACCAGTGCGGTCATTTTTCCGACGTCGTCGAACGCAACGTGGTTGTGCGGAATGATCCCGGGCAGCAAATACCATGCGGCATTCTTGGCCGCAATCGCGCCGGCCATTTCCGCGAGCGCGATACGGCGTTGCTTCGCGCCGGATCGTGATGGAGCACCGGTGTCGGTCCTCGTCGAGTCGATCCCGGGATCCGGCCGCAGGTCGCCCACCAGGGATTCGAGCAATGCGTTCACCGGCCTGGCGGTCACGATGAAGCGCTCGACGTCGTCGATCTTTCGAATGTTCTCGTCCGTCACGCAGGGATGGTCCGATCCGGCCAGTGCATCGCGGACCTTGCGGTGGAAATCGAGGGCATTACTCAGCGATGTCGCGAGTTGACGATTCAGCTTTTGCAGTCCGTTGAGCATTACCCGCGCTTCCTGCACGCTGATTGACGCAGGAGAGCGGGGCCGAACCGCTCGAAGCTCAATGCCGTCCGCTGCGGCGCTGGTTGCTCCGTGAGCGGTGGCGCTCGACGACGTTCTGCTGCGGGACGGCTGCGCCCGGCTTCTCGGGCGACTCGCCAACGGCTCGGCTGCCGCGACGTCGCGGGCTCGTCCCGGGGCGCGTAGCGCAAGCAGCTGGGACGGAATTTCCGTTGCCGGCCGGGCTGTTTCCGCCGACGGCCGGGGCGCGCCGGCATCCGCCGAACGCGTGGAATCCGTTGCCGGGATCGATTCGCCGGTATCGGCCAGGCTCGTGGTTCGCATGAATGTCTGATGGGTTTGGCGGCGTTGAATGCACCGCGAGCGCGCAATATCGTTGGCGCGATGACGCACCGTCAAAGTGGAGCGTCGAACTTTCTCACGGCGCCGAATCTCGCCCTGCCTGCCAGGCGAAATATCGAAGCGTCTTGCGAACAGGGAAAGTCCGTCGGGTGACGCATCAGGTCAAAGCGCGAATGCGATGTGCCGCCGATCGTTTCGCGATCCCGATCCCGGGTTCGCAACGGCGACTGCGCGCGGGACGTGTCGAGCACCACAATCGGCCGATGTTTTTCTTGTATCGGTCAAAGGTAATCCATGAGCAACGTCTCGCCGGTGGGCTATCCGGATCTCACTCCTGCGCGATCGAGTGACGACGCACCGACCGTGTCGCCTACGCCCGCTCGGTCTCCCAGACCGTCGTCCTTCGAGGGGCTTGCGCCGGCGCCGGCTCGTGCGTCTGCGTCCGCATCGCGACGCGTCGCCATTCATGGGGGCTTGACGGCAGGGGAGCTCGAAGCACCGAAAGTCGATAAAGTCACGGATAGCGAGTTCGAGTTCATTCAGATGTACATCAACAGTTGCCGCGCTGCGCTGGGCAAGTACTTGACCGCGGATCGGAGCGGCAACCGTCTTGTCGATCATGCCGGGCCGGTGCTCGTGTCGTTGGGCAGGGCGAGGAACGCGGTGCAGATCGTGAGGGGGGGAGGATCCCGGCTCGGCAAGCGGATACTCGCCGAGTCGAAACAGGCCAGGGTCGATGCGTCGAACCAAGCCACGGACAGCCCTGGCAGGCCGGGGTTATCTACCTCGCGCGAGCATAGTCTGCTGAGACGGTTCAACCACGAACTGGGGGTCTTCCGCGACGGCTGCGGGAGTGTGCTCGAAGCCGTCGGGAAGATGATGGACGTGCATCGCTCGCTGGCGCTCCATATCGAAGCGCGCGACGGCACGGCGACTTTTCGCGCAACCCGGTCCGATCTGAATCGCCTTGCAAGCATCGCGACCGGCCTCGACGAGAACATGGCAAGCATACGTGCCGCATTCGACAGGCTGTTCGAATACATGGGCCGAGACATGCCGGCGTTGCGTAACGCGACGATCGGCGGGCGCGCCGTCAACCTTGAAGCGAGCTGGAAGGCGACGCTCCGGGACGCGGTGGCGGCCCATGTGTCCGATCTGTTGGTCACTCAGGGGTTCGTGAATGCGGTACACGAAGTGCCACTGCAGGCGTCATTCGTGGAGCTCGAAGGCAATTTCGGCGGGCTTTGGGATGAGATGCGCGATGCGGCCGGGCCCGGCGAGCGGTATCGGATGATGAATGAAGAGGAAGTGAGGAAACAGGAAGCGTTGCTGTCGCGCCTGAAGCATGTCGGCGGCCAGTACGACAACTTCTCCCGGCGCATGGATGACGGGCTTCGATGGATCGACGCGCTGCGCGGCAAGCCGGGCGTCAACGATATTTTCGTGCTTGTTGAACGCTGCCGCCTGCTCGACATGAGCATACGCGTCGATATCCTGGCGATAGGCTCCTTCGAGCACGCCCGCAACCTCCGCAGTTCATTCGATCTGAACTCCGGCACGCATGATCCAGCGGCGCTCGACGCGTTCAACGAAGTGTCGCGGAACATGGGAAAGCGCGTTGCCGAATTGCATTACAACGTAACCCATTGCATCGCCAAGTTTCCGAATGGAGAGAAGAAGGTCTATCTCGACCCTGAGGATGCACTACGCCAGCCGGTGCTCGACGCCGTTGCGCATCACTGCGACGACATTGAAACGGATCTGGCGTGGCTGCGCAACGGCGCACAGGACCCGAAAACGGGGCTCGTCAATGTTGCCGGCGTCGAGGGCGCGTTTGATCGGCTGCAGGGAGCGGTGTCGCGAATACGACGCGATTTGCAATGGAATATCGCCATCGCCGCAGAGATGAAGGCGCTGATCGATACGCCGGCATCCGGCCGCTCACCGATGTGCGTTGCTCCTTTGGACCCTGCCCATGAGAAGGTGAGCCAGTACGTGAACAAGCACCTGAAGGGGCTGGAGATGCCGGCCGCCGAGAAGATGGCGGTTCCGGACATCGACTGGGGCGACGCGCCGAAGCCGCAACTTGCCACCACAACCGTCCGCTCCGGATTGACGCGTCGGCAACGCATGGCGCGCGCCGAGATGGCGCAAAACCAGCGGACCAGGCAGGAGGCAGATGAACGCAGGATCGAGGAGCAGCGTCGCAAAGCGACGGAGTCACTCGCCGCGGCGTGCGCTGAGCCGTTTCACGTGGATGACGTGCGTCAACATGCCGACGCGCTGGCGGCGCAAGCGCGAACGGAAGAGCAGGCGAACGGCCTGCATCTGCTGAGCGGTAGCGGCGTTTACGGCAAATTCATGCGTGCGGTAAATGCACTCGACGCCGGACGTCGGCATGCGCTGGGTCGGATCGCGACGATCGACCGGTTGGTCGCTGAGCTCATCGATCTGGAACCCGGCAAGCAGGCGATCGACAATGCGAAGAACAGTGCGTTACCCGCGCGCGAGGCGCTGAGCGAGCACGCAGGACGACTGTCGAAAGAGATGGAAGCGCTGCGTCACGAGGCCGCCGTCCAGCAGAAGCGCCGTGTCCTGAAACAGTTCGCGCAGAACCCGACGCGCGAAAGTTTCCTCTGGCTCCAGAAGCACGACGGTCTCAGCCTCGTCTCGGCGCGCAAGACGGTCGACAGGCTGAAACTGTCAAGTATCGCGCCGAACGGCGTGAGCCGTTCGCATGACGACTTCTTCGATGAGTACGTCATCGAGTTGAGGGACCAACAGGCAATCACTTATCTCGTTCCAGGGACGGGCGAGCAGCGCACCGAGAACGTCACGACCGTGCCGCTTCACGTGCACTATCGCTCGGCCGATGCAACACGTCCGGAAGCATGCCATTTCAAGAACGCGGCGCAGCGCACGTTTGGCGGTTCTGGCGTGTACCGGTCCGACGACAGTGTTGCGCTCATGGCGGGAATCCTGGCGTCCGTCAGCGCCATGGCGCGCGGCCTGTAAGGCCCGCGAGCCGAGCGCCGGCGTTTCGCCGGATACATTTCGATACGTCGGCGACATACGCCAGATACATGGCGGAAGTCCAATGAAGCACCCGGGCAAGACATCCCGCCGACGCGTCCGAGCGTGTTCGAACCCTGTCCATCCACGCTGCAGGAGACCGATCGATGACCGCACTGTCCGAAGACAATATCGTGGTTCGGGTCCTGCTGAACGTTCTCGACCCGTCCGCCGAGCAGCTCGAGGCGTGCGCGAAGAAGCCTTCCGTGAAGCACGCAAGGCGTCGCGCGAGCGCGGCGTCGCGCGCGGCCGGTGATCATCGCCGACCGGCAAGGCGGCCCGCCAACCTCGTGATCGTGAGGCGGATTTCATCGAGCGCAATCAGCATCTCGTGGAGCGACCCGTGCCTGGGCAGGTCCACCGAGCAGATCTGGTGCAGAGCCTTGGCCAACGGTGCGGCAGTCTGCGCGCTGACGGGGCGTCACATCAACCGCGGCGATCCGGTGTTCCGTCCTCATGCCAGCGAGTCATATGTTCCGCCGAGTCGGGACCTGATGATTCTGGCGGCGACGATAGGGCAGCGTCAGGAGTTGTAATTCCCAGGGCCCCCGAGCGTCTTCCGCATGACGGGCAAATCAGGGCGACGATACGAATGGAGTCGACATGAGCGTGAAAATTCTGGCAATCAACGGCAGCAGCCGGCGTGATTCCTTGAATCAGAAGCTGCTGAAGATCGCCGCGCGCGGTGCAGCGGAAGCAGGCGGGGAGGTCACCTTTGTCCGCCTCGCGGACTTCGGACTGCCGTTGTACGATGGCGATCTGGAGGCCGACGAAGGCATCCCCGGCGGCGCGCGCGACCTGCAGAACCTGCTTGCCGGCCATCAGGCGCTGCTGGTCGCGACGCCGGAATACAACGGCGGCTACACGGCGCTGCTGAAGAATGCGATCGACTGGATCAGCCGGCCGCGTGACGATGGTTCGTCGGGTGTGGCGCTGTTCGCCGGAAAGGCGGCGGCACTGATCTCCGCGTCGCCCGGCCAACTGGGCGGCCTTCGGTCCCAGACCGGAATGCGGGCCGTGCTGGATAAGCTGGGGATGATCGTCGTCCCGCAGACCTTTTCGCTGGGATCCGCACACGAGGCGTTCGACGGGGACGATCAACTGAAAGACCGCCAGGCCGCACGGCTCGTCGCCGAGGTCGGCGCGTCGCTGTTCAGGTCTGCATCGCGCTTGTCCTAGTCGAGAAAAGCCGCACGTTCGAGGTGTGAGGCTGCGGCATTGCGTCCGCGGTCGTCCATCGCGCCCGTCCTTTTCGGGGCGGCGCGGTGCCGCCGGGGCCGCGCGCAACCCTGCGCGTGCGGCCCGCTGCCGCGCGTATACGAACGTATGCGGCGCGTCATCGGAACGGTTCGTTTCGTTGCCGGCCGATTGCAGCGATCATGTCGCGACTGGCCCCTGACCTTTTCGCGCCGGGCCTTGATCCGACCAGCATTCAGAAACAACGGGAGGCATGATGGCCTATTCACGCACGATGTCTCCGCGCGTCGCGTCGTTCGTGCTGCTCGGCGCGCTGCTGACTGCATGCGGATACGGCGCGACGTTCCTGCTGTCGATGCATTTTCGTTCGGCAGGGGGCGACGACGTCGATACCGGCGTCGCGCTGGCCGAAGCCATGGTCGGTGCGCTGATTGGCCTGCCGCTGGTCGCCTGGCTTGCCCGCTGGATCGGGACTGCGCGTACCACCGCGCTGGCCGCGCTCGTGGTCGGCGCGGGCGTCGCAGGCTTCGCGCTGATCGGGCGCACCGGCTCGTTGAGCATCGTGCCCGGGTTGCTGGTTGGCGTCGGTTGGGGCGGGTTCTACCTCGCGGCGCCGATGATGCTCGCCGAGCGGACGACCGATACCGAACGCGAGCGCTGGTTCTTGCGGTTCGGATCGTTCCAGATGGCCGGCGTCGGCGGCGGGCCGGCATTCGCGGCGCTCGCGATACGCAACTGGCACTGGACGACCGGTACGGTGTTCTGCACCGTCGGCGGGCTGTGCGCGATGGCCGCGGTGATGCTGGAATGCTTCGGCCGCCTGTCGCCGGCGTCCGCGCCCGTCGCGCCGCCGGCACGGGAACGGTGGATCCGCGAAATGAGGGCGATCGCGCGCACGCACGCGATCTATCCGATCGCCATCATCGCGCTCGGCTCGAGCGTGTTCTCGGGGCTGATGACGTTCCAGATGTCGATGGCACAGGAAACGGGCGTGAAGGCCGGGACGTTTTTCGGTCTTTATTCGGCCACGGTGGTCGTCATACGCTGGCTGCTCAGTGCGCTCGTGATCCGGATGCGCGTCAATGCCACCACGCAGATCCTGCTCGGCTTCATGATACTGAGCGTCGCGGTGACGTTCGCGGTGCCGCACAACGCGATGCTTCATTCGGCCAGTGCCGTGCTGCTCGGCACCGGGTATGGCCTCATCTATCCGATTGTCCAGGCGCAAGCCGTCAACAGCGCCGATACGCGGCACCGGCGCGCGGTGCTCACGTGGTTCGTCGCATCGTATTTCGTCGGCGTGTTCGGTTTCCCCGCACTCGGCGGCCTGGTGCTGGTCAGCATGGGCAGGACGATGCTGCTGACGCTCATCGCCGCATGCGGGCTGGCGGCGCTGCTTCTCTCCGTCGTCGAGAACCGGAAGCGGGTGTCGCTGGCGGTGTCCTGAATGCACGACAGCGGCCCGGCGTCACGCGAACGCGCGCCGGGCCGCCGCTGCTCAGCCGACGGCTTCCTCGAGAATCACGCGCACTTCGCCAAGCAGTCCCGGTATTGCGCAATGGCTCGTATGCGCGAGACGCAGGATGCCGTCGATCGTGCATACGCCGATGACCTGATCGTCGGCGAAGCCCGACGTCACGAAGGGGCCCCATAGCGCGTCGAGCGACACGCCGTCGTATGTGGCGGAGATGGGCTGATTGCCGAGATTCGACAGCAGGACGTCGAATGCCAGCACGTTCGACAGGAATCCGGCCGCGTGGTCAACGCTCGGCCGAGCCGACATCGCGGTATCGAGCGCCTTCAGCTCCGCTGCCACGCTCTCACGCGTTTGCGACGGCGCGAGATCCTGTTTGATCTTGCGGGCGGCAGTCCATAAGTCGATACCGCGCGGGTGATCGTCGATCGTGATGGTCTGGGTGATGTACACGCCGTTGGCGACGCCGGCCTCGCCGGCAAGATCGCGTATGTCGATCGGTGTCACGGTTCTCAACGCGCGCGTGGCCCACTCGCTCGACAGGCGACGTCCCGCCTCATGAACGGCCGCGGCGATGGCGCCGTGCACGGTGGTTTGCTCTTGCCGGGCGCGAGCGACGAGCCGGCGCGTGGATTCGGCGGAAAGCGCAACGGCATCGATACGCGGCAGGTCCGCCGTGTCCGCACGAAACTGCTTGGGCGCCGGTGCAGGACGTGGAGCCGGCAAGACGGCCGCGTCGTTCAGGTCGGCATCGAGCAGCGTCTCCAGCGACTGCACCAACGGCAACGGCGCCGCCGAGTGGCCCGCCAGGATGCGCAACAGCTCGTCGATCAGGTACGCGGAGCCCATGCCGTCGAGCACGGAATGATGCGCGGCCAGAATCAGCGTCGATGCGCATTCGCGTTGCAATAGCGTCGCGCGCAACAGCGGTGCGGTCGACCAGTCGAAGCGCGTCGCGATTTCGCGGGCCGTTTCGGCCTGCCACGACGTTGCGCCGTGCTCGATCACGCGCAGCGGCACCACGGCGTCGGGCACGGATTGGAAGGCTGAATTCCTCTGCGCGTCGGTGGCGATACAGGTCGACAGCAGCGGATGGCGCCGCTGGAGTGCCTGAAAAGCCGCGTGCCATGCGTCCGGCGTAAAACGCCGGTCGATCTCCGCGACCATCGCGAAATGCGTCGGCCGATTCTGGTCCAGCAACCAGAACAGATGTTCCGTGCTGCCGAGCGCCCGCACGTGCGTCCGTGCGGACACCTGAAGATCCTCGATTTCCTGCTGGTCGTTTTGCACCGTGTCACTCCGGAAGGGTTGTCTGCATCGACAGAACACCCGAGCACGGAGCGTTATTCCACCGCGTTCGGATGTCCCGGCATGTCGGACGGCTGCTTCCCGTCCTCGGGGCTGTAGGTCACGTAGAGCTTGGTATAGCCGGGCGTATCGAAATGTCCGGTCCATCCCTTCGGAAGCGTGACGGCTTCGCCGGTTCCCACGACCATCACCGAACCGTCGGACGACGTCAGCTTCACGCTGCCCGACAGGAAGTACAGGAACTCGTTGTACGGCAACCCTTGCGGACCCGCGATTTCCTCGCGAGAAGGACCGGATCGATAGACGCCGGTCTGGTAGGCCGTGTCGGTGGAGGTGAACGTCACGACGTCCGCGCTGCGCTCGCCGTGCGCCTCTTTCTTCACCGCGTCGGCGCGCGCGAATATCGCACCGGCCAGGTCGGACTTCGACGCCTTGATCGGCTTGATCGTCTCCGCGCACGCGGCGCTCGAGATCGCGACGCCGGTGAACACCAGCGTGGCGAGTGCGTATCTGTACATCGGCTTTCTCTCCTTGGGTTTGACGCGGCGCCGACGCAAAAGGGCGGGCCTGCCGCTGCAGCGTCATTCTGTCGGAAAAACGCGCGCCATTTCAGGAATTGTCCGAGACGGAGCGGCGGATTTGTTTCTCAATGTGTACGAGGCCGGAATGGATACATGGCATTGCAATAGCCCGGTGTCGAGACACATGCCAGATACGTGGTGTCGATCTAATGCATCTCGACGACGGCATCCGTTCTCCATTCGTTCAACACCGTTCAATCCGATACCGATCATGAGCCAGGAAACCAAAGTTCTGTATACCGGCAAGACCCGCACCACCGGCGGGCGCGATGGCGCTGCCCGCAGCGCCGATGGCCGCCTCGACGTGAATCTCTCCGGTCCCGGCTCGGCCGCGCCCGGCACGAATCCCGAGCAGTTGCTGGCCGCGGGCTGGTCGGCATGCTTCATCGGCGCGATGGGCCTGGCCGCGCAACGGCTGAAGGTTGCGCTGCCGCGCGACACGCATGTCGATGCGGAAATCGATCTGGCCGTGGCCGACGGCGCGTACTTCCTGCAGGCGCGACTGAACGTCAGCGTGCCGGGCGTCGACGCCGACGTCGCGCAAGCGCTGGTCGACGCGGCACACCAGACGTGCCCGTATTCGAAGGCGACGCGCGGCAACATCGACGTGGTCGTCACCCTGATCTGACGCACCCGGCGCGCGACGCCGCTCGCATGCCCGGCATGGCCGGCGTCGCGCGTCTTTTTCAGCGAGCACGCCCGGGCCAGGACAATCATGCGTCAATCCACTGATGCCGGAAAGGCAGTCGCAGCCGTCGCGCTGTTGATACTCTCGATTGCATTGCGGCCGCCCATCGTTTCGATCGGGCCGGTGCTCGACTCGATCCAGCGGAGCTTCGGCCTGAGCTACACCCAGGCGTCCCTGCTGACCGCGATTCCGGACATCTGCATGGGCGTTTTCGCGCTCGCCGCACCGGGCGTGGCGCGCAGGCTGGGGACGGACAACGCGGTCGTGGCCGCGCTGGCGCTGCTGTGCGTCGCGTTGATCGCTCGCGCGCTGGCCGGCTCGGCAGGCGTGCTGCTGTCGTGCACCGTGCTGACCGGGATCGGCATCGCAATCTCGGGCTCGCTGATCGGCGGCTGGGTGAAGCAGCATTTTGCGCGCGACGCGACGTTCTTCATGGGCATATACAGCGCGGGGCTCAGCGTCGGCGCCACGGTTGCGGCGAGCGCGTCGGGCTACATCGCGCAGCATGTCGGCGGCTGGCGCGTGGCCGTCGCGTCGTGGAGCGTGCTGTGCGTCACGGCGATCCTGAGCTGGCGCGGTCTGGCCCGGCGCTTCCAGGAGGCGAAGGCCGTCGAAGCGCAACCTCCGCGGGCGGTCGGCCTTCCGTGGCGCAACCTTCACGCGTGGCGGGTCGCGGCTTACTTCGGCGCCAGCCAGTTCATCGTGTACGCATGCTTTGCGTGGCTCGCGTCGTCGGTCGCGGAACTGCATGTCGACACGCTCTCGCCCGGTCTCGTATTGGGGCTCTTCACCTGCGTGTTCGCGCTCAGCAGTTTCGGAATGGGCATGAAGGCCGGCCGCGCTACCGATCGGCGCGGCTGGCTCGGCCTCGCGTCGGCCATCACGGCAGCGGGCCTCGGCGGACTGGCGTTAGCGCCGACGGCCTGGCCGGTGTCGTGCATCGTCCTGATCGCGATCGGCCAGGGCATGGGCTTCACGCTCGCGATGACCTTGCCGCTCGACAACACGCCCACGCCGGCCGCGGCCAACGCGTGGAGCGTATTCATGCTTTTCATCGGCTATCTGATCGCCGCGCTGGGACCACTCGCGTTCGGCTACCTGCGCGACCGGACCGATGGTTACTTCGCGTCCTATTTCATGCTGTTTCTGGTTGCCGTCGGCATCACGCTGATGGTGCCGCTGCTGCGACCTGCTTCCGCGGCGCAAGACGAACCCGTTGCGGCGGCATCCGAAGCGCCGTGACGTCACGCGGTCATCGCGAGCCCGCCTGATACGCCCCCGGCGTTCGACGCCATCGACAACCCTGTAGCGACTCTCCGGAAGGTGCAATGACCGCATTGACGTGGTGTGCGATTTTTCTTGCCGCGCTGACGGCGATCTCGAGGATGCCTCGCCGGCTGACGCTGATCCTGATCGCATTCGGCTATGCACTCGCGTTCGCGTCGCGGCAGTTGCAGCCGATCGTGCTCGTGCCGATCGCGCTTCTGGTCGGCACCGGCGTGCTGCTGCAGCGGAATCCGCCGTTCGTCGGCAAGGTCCTGTGCAACGTCGTCTTCTGCGTCATTGCGATCGGTCTGTTTCAGCATTGGCTGCCGGGCTTCGACAACCTCAGGGTGATTCACGCGGTGCGCCTGACGCCGGACGCGGCACCCTACACGATGTATCTCAACCTCGACAAGCCGCTGGTCGCGTTCTGGCTGGTGCTTGCATACCCGTGGGTTCAGTCGCGCAAGTCGATGTCGACGCTGGCGATTTCGGCGGTCATCGCGTGCGCGGCGATATCGGCGATCTGTTTCTCGATCGCCTGGTGGGGTGGGGCGATTGCGTGGGCGCCGAAGTGGCCGCATTTCGCATGGCTGTGGGTGCTCGACAACTTCCTGCTGGTCGCGTTCGCGGAAGAAGCGTTTTTCCGCGGCTATATCCAGGCAGGCGCGGCGCGGTTGATGAGCGCGCAACCGAATGACGGCTGGCTGGCGCTTCTGGCAGGCGCCGTGCTGTTCGGCCTTGCTCATTATCAGGGCGGCGCGCTGCTGGTTCTTCTGGCCGGCCTGTCCGGCATCGGATACGGGCTCGCCTATCGCGCCGGCGGACTGCAATCGGCAATGCTCGCGCACTTCGGCGTCAATCTGGTGCAGTTCGGCCTGCTGACCTATCCATTCATCGCCCGGGCCTGAACGAACGCGCTCCCTGGCCGAGAGAACGCGTTATCAGGCAGTTCGGCTGACACGCGACGACAGATGGAATATCTGCGCCGTCCAGCTGTTTACGTGGACTGGAGCGGTGTTGCTTGCTTAATTTCGCCTAAACCCATGGATACACGTCAGATACTGCAGTTCGTCAACGTCGGCTTGATTGCATCACGGGGGGATCGACGTAGATGACCGCAGCCGAACTGTCCGCGATGCTTCCCGCGATGCTTCCGCGTCTGTGGGCATTCGCGCTACGAATTTCGGGCGATCGGCATGACGCCGAGGATCTCGTGCAGTGCGCGTGCCTTCGTGCGCTCGAACGCGCGCATCAATTGCGTCCGGGCACCGCGCCGCTCAGCTGGATGTTCTCGATCGTGCAATCCACCTGGCTCAACGAACTCCGCGCACGCAGCGTGCGGCGGCGCTCGGGCATGGACTGGGACGACGACCTGCTCGAAACCGTCTCCGATCCCTCCGCGCCGACACTGGAACAGCAGGCGCTGGATGCACAGATCGTCAGGGCGGTGCAGCAGTTGCCCGAGGCGCAGCGCGTGGTCATGTTGCTGGTCGGCGTGGAGGGCTTCAGCTACAGCGAAGCGGCCGAGGCGCTCGACGTACCCATCGGTACGATCATGAGCCGGCTTTCGCGTGCCCGCCAGGCGATCGGTGCCCTGTTCAGCGATCGAAAGGAGCGACCGGTGAAAAGCGTAGCGAACAGTGAGGATCAGGGGGCATGAAAATGGACGACATCCTGCTCATGGCATACGTGGATGGAGAACTCACGTCGCACCAGCGCGAGGAAGTCGACCGGGCGATCGGAACGTCGGCCGAGATCGCCAGGCGGGTCGCCCTGTTCGAAGCATCGGCGTTGCCCTATCAGCAGGCGTTCCAGCGTCAGGAATGGCCGCCGGTGCCGCCGGGCCTGGCACGCAGGATCACCGAAATCGCGCAGGCGTACGCCGCGCCTTCGGCGCTGTCCGCGGTCGGCGACAGTCGTCGCGCGAATGCGCCGGCGTCGCGGCCCGACGTGCGCGGGCCGTCGTCCGCGCCGGTTCGCTCGCGCGTTCGCACGATGGTGCCGTGGCTCGCGGTCGCGTTCGTCGCGGGGGCGTTTTGCAGCGGCGTGATACTGCGCTTCGCGCCGGGCGCGGCTCAACGCGATTCCGCGCCGCAGGGCGCAGCGGTGACCGCGCAGACGCAGATGTCCCCGTGGATCATGGCAGCCGTGAACTATCAGCGGCTCTATACGCGCGACACCGTTGCGTCCGATGCGTCGAATCTCGCCGCCGCCGCGCACACGGTGGAGAACATTCGCCGGGACGACGGGCTGCGGATACGGATTCCGGACCTGCGCTCGGTCGGGCTGACGTTCAAGCGCATCCAGCGCCTGAATTTCAACCAGAAACCGCTGGTGCAGATCGTCTACCTGCCCGAGAAGGGATTGCCCGTTGCGCTGTGCGTGATGAAGGACGAAAGGCCCGACACCGTGCCGACCCGGCAGCAGGGCGGCAACATGGAGGTCGTGACCTGGCGCCGTGCCAGGATGACCTATGCGCTGATCGCCGCGCCCGGGGACACAGACCTCGGCGCGATCGGCAAGCGGATCGCCGAAAATGGCATGGAGGAAGTGCTCGGTCAGCTGCAGCAGGCCGGCCAGGCGATCGCGAGCTGAAGGTTCCCGGCGGCATGGCCGCCGGGCCGCGACGCCACACGGGCGTCGCAGCCGGCAGGCAGGCGCGCTATGCGTCGCGGCGTTCACCAGGCGTCGGTGCGATCAACCGTTCCAGGCTCGCGCCCATTTGTGCCGCCTGTTCCTGAAGCTCCGCGATGGCGATGCTTGCATCCTTGATTCCACGCCGACTCGCGATGGCATTGCGGGCCCATTCGAGCGGCGCGCCCACGCCCCGGATCGTCTGCTCGCCGAAACGCATCGCGCCATCGTCGGGATTGGCATCGCGTCGTTGATTCTTGATGTTGGTCACCATCCCCTGGGTCGATGCCGCGACGAGCCCGATGATCGCGCTCGCCAGCACAAGGACGAACTGAACGGGGAGCGCGAGATGATCGCCTCCCTTCAGTGCCGCGGAGACGACGCGCCCGCCCGCCAGCGCGCCCGCGCTTCCCAGCACGCCGAGCGTAAAGGTCTGGCCGATGCGTTGAGAGACTTGCGACGTGAACTCGAGCGGTTTCGTGAGCTTGGCGACCGCTTGTTCCCATGCAAACCCGTGGGCGCCGTTCAGCGCATCCCGGAGCAGGGCCAGCGTGTCGTCGTGCAGGTTGTCCGTCACGGTCAGGCGGCGCAGATTGGCGACATCACGTTCGTAGGCGGCGATCGTTTCGTCGAGTTCACGTGTGCGGGGGGAGCGCCCCTCCTCCAGTTCTTCGGGGGTGGCCCGGCGCGCCGGAGGTTCACTCCCGCGTGCGTGCCTCAGCGTCGAGAGTCGTGTCTCGAGGCTGTCGGCCACGCGCTGTACGATGTTTGCCTCCGCCGACACGACCAGGTTCCGGCATTTCTCGATGCTGAGATCGGCCGCCACGATGGTCCCGTTTCGATGCAGGACATCCGCTTTTCCGTCTGCGAAGAAATCGGCGTGCAGCATGTCGAGTTTGTGCTCGAACCGCAGTCCGTTGACCTCGTCCTGGGCGGCGGCGAAGTGCTGCCCGATCAGCGCGAGCACGGCGACGAGCACCGAGACGCCCGTTACGCCGTACGGTGAAAGCTTGTGCGAAGCGACGGTGCCGTTGACGGATTCGGAAGTCGTGGACGCGTATTTTCTGAGGAACGGCGCGAGAAAGCCGCTGCCGGAGCGGATGGTTCGGGGAAGAATCTGCCGGATGGTCGATTCGATCTGGCGTGCATGCGCACCGTCCAGCGCATGCATCTGGCCGGCGAGCGTGCAGAGTGTGATCAGCCGCTCCAGGTGCGCCTGGCACTGCGTCGTGAGTTCGCGCTTCTCGTCGTTCGACAGCGTGCACGTGTCGATCCTGGCGGGATCGATCAGTCCGCTCGCGCTGACGAGGTTGTGGCGCCGGAAGAGTGCGACGACGGCGGCTTCGCTGTCCCGCACCGCGGCGATGCTGTCATCGATCCTGCGCTTGATCTGCGGCTGCGTCGTGCTGGCGTTGACGGTGGTCTTGTCCAGCTTGATTTCAGGATGCTTCAGGCGCCTGTGATAGTCCACCGAGCCGATCACGAGCGATTGCAATGGCGCGGTGATGAGCGGCTGGAAAGCGACCAGCAGAAGACTGGCGATCACCGAATTCCATGGGCTGCTCTCGTGCGTGAACGCCAGCGGCATCGCGACGTAGCTGACGATGTTGAAGATCGTACTGCTGGAAGGGATCTTCAATCCGGCATGGTATGCGGCGTTTCTCATTCCAAGAACCTCGTTCGGGTCGAGGCCCAATGCCTGGTGAAATTTCTGGAGCGTTGCGTCGGAAATGTGGCGGACGAGGTCCCGGTGACTGGGTGACGCGCCATGCGCACCCTGATGCTGCGCAGAGAATCGAACCGTCCGCAGGATCTCCGCGAGCGCGTCCAGATTGATCGGTCGATTTTTCTGCAGGTCGAGCGCCTTTTGCAACTGCGGCAGATCGACCGGCATCGTCTCGCGAGCATGCGCGGTTTCGGGGCCGGCTGTCTCGTCGATGCCGTCGTTGCCGATGCG
The DNA here is from genome assembly GCF_003853425.1 of Burkholderia sp. Bp9140. Taxonomy (NCBI): domain Bacteria; kingdom Pseudomonadati; phylum Pseudomonadota; class Betaproteobacteria; order Burkholderiales; family Burkholderiaceae; genus Burkholderia; species Burkholderia sp. Bp9140. Next base: position 72,925 of record NZ_QTPQ01000023.1, on the reverse strand, counting down.
CGACGTCGACGCGACCTCGCCCGATGTGCGCGCCGCATGGGCATGGCCGGATGCATGGTGCGCGTCGGGCACGGGCGAAGCGGGCACGCTCGTTCGCCGGCCCGACCTTTGCGATGGCGTCGGCGAGGACGCGCGGTTCGACAGCCCCGCGAGGGGCGTGGCGACCCGCGAGCCTGTCGGTGAACCGTTGGCGGACCGGGCGCCTGGGTCGGCGTGTGCCTCCGGGGGCGATGCTCGATGATCGAGCTCGATTGAAGAATGGGCGGGCGATATGGCGGTCATGGTCAGGTTGAATCACTTCGGTTTGCGAATCGACTGTGCGAGAAAGTCGAGCCGATCGTATTGAGCGAATGTGACACCAGAGAAAAACCGTGCAGAAGTCGTGTTCGACGATCCGAACTGCGTGTGCGTGGCGATTGCGCGGGCGGTATCGATCCGGATGCGGAGTATCTGCCCGGCGACCCGGACATCGAGGCGCTTCGCATGTGGGCCGCGTTTTTCGCAACCCTGTGTGCGCCGTTCGTCGAGATGGGCAACGATACGGCATGCGTTGCGCAGGGCCGGCGATCCGCTCGCGGCAGGGGCGCCGACCGGGCTTCGCAGCGGCCGGCGATCCGCGTGAGCTGCCGTCATTTGCAGGCTCGCTGGAGCCGTTTCCCTTTCCTCGCATCCGCCATTCGCAAAGATGACTTCGATCCCTTCGACTCCCCCTCACGTCGCCGATCCGGATACACCACGCCCGAGTGCGCCTGCGGGATCGGAGGTCGGGCGGCCTCGGTCCCGTTCGCTTGAGATCGGACCGACGGTGCTTGGCGAGCTTTCGCCTGTCAGGCGCACGCAGCGCGAGCCGACTCCCGCGAGTCGACCGTCAATCGAGCATGACCGGCAAGATCGTCCTGCCGCGGATGTCCCGCCGCGCGACGACCGGGGCGACAGTACGTCGACCATGGACGCCGGCGCTTCCGTTCGAAGCGGCTCGCCCGCAGACATCTGGCGGAAGCTGGATTTCGCGTCCCTGTTGAAGCTTCCCGGCACGCACGACGACAACGGCTTTCTCGGCCGGGTCCGCAATCCGGAGACGGGCGCCGGCAGTCTTCCCGATCTCCTGTCCCGGTTGCGGGGCATCGAGGATACGATCAACGGCGCCGGATTCCCGGCCGCATTGAGCCGCACGCTGAAGGCGCAGGTGGAGTTGACGCGACGGTCGCTGCAGGAAATCGAAACCGACAAGCACCCGGCCAAACGCGCGGCGATGGCGCTCTTGCCGAATCTGATCCTGGGCGCCGCGGCGCTCGCGATTCCACTGAAGTCGAATCCGCGGCAGCAATTGTTCGCGTCGGAGCTGGTGGCGCTCACGTCCAAGGCCGTGCTCGAAGGGATCGGCATGGCGCGCACGCCGACCACCGGCATCGGTCTCGTGAAGGAGCGCGTGATGGCGCGCAACTACGCGAATACGCTTCAGGCGCTGGAGTTCGTGTTGCCGACATTCGTCAAGCCGTCCGAGCATCTGAACCGGAAGACGTGGGTCGACCTGCTCGCGACCGTGGTGAGTACCACGGGGCTGTTCGCGGGATTCATGGGAACGGACATCAAGAATCAGATCGACAAGCACTTCAGAGGGGGCGTCGATCCCGCGTTGACGAAACTCGGCGCGACGCTCGGCACCGGACAACACCGCACGCTTGCCGGCATGAATGACGACGCGAAGGCGCTCCATCGAGCGGCGCTCGACATGCGCGACGCGTCTGTCGTCGGGGGCGCAAGTCAGGTGAGTCCGCACCTCGGCAAGCAGATCCAGCTCGTGTTGCGCGCGTGCGGCAGGTTGGCGGAGATGACGTCGCATACGCTGGGCGAAGGCGGCCGAACCGCCGGGGCCGGAGGCGAACCACACGATACGCGCGCGAATCCGGACCGCAATGCCAAGATCGCGTTGGCGCTCTTCACGGCTGCCGTGACGGCGACCACCGCGCTCCTCACCTTTCCCGATACGATCGGCGTGGTCGATCTCGCATCGGATGCGTTGTTTACGTCGATCCTGATGACGGTACTCGCAAAGAATCCCGACGTGAGCCGCCACGACGCGCTGGAGGAGTTCAAGACGTTCGCCGGACTGAGCGTGGTGCTGCTCGTGGTGCTGGCCGGGAACAAGCTGGGGCACGACTTCATCGATCACGGGGATCGCGGTCTGGCGGTGGGCGCGTCGGTACTCGCGTTGCTGAACGCCACCGTGCCGGGACTCGTCGGCGAGCAGGCCGCGAAAGCCGTGGAACTCGCGCTTGCCCGATCGTCATCGATGCATGTCGCGGACCTGGTTGCACCGCTGCGCGGAATCGGAGCGCTGCTGCATCGGACCGTGTCTGTCAATGCCGGCCGCGCGATGCCGGCGGGCGAAGGCAGCACCGACACGCACCATGAGATGACGCCGCACACGCGGCTCACCCGCGCGCCGTCGGGGCGCGAGACGGGTGCCGGCCCGGAGGACGCGAGGACGGCCCCGCTTCAGGGCGATCGCGAGCTCAGCTAGCATCGCGCCCCGGCGCGACCGTCGTGCATCGGGCCGGAATGTAACAGATTGTCAAACAATAAATCCCCGCCGTGCGCGAGAGGTGAGAATCGGGTCACCGATTCACGGACGACTGCAATTGCTCGTGCAGCTCGATACGCTGATATGCCACGCGGAGCGCGTCGCGAGCCGAGATCGCATTTTTCGCGACGAGCTGCGCGAGGTGATCGTTGAGCGAGCGCGACATGTTGTCTTCCTTGCGTCGGAGGAAGTCCGCGAGCAATCCCATCTTCGCCGGATCGACGAGCAATGCGCTGATCTGCTGATTGTGGTTGAACAGGAGTTCGCTCGCCAGCACGAACTGACTGCCGTCTTCGGTCGGAATCAGGCATTGGCAGATCACGCCGATCAGCGAGCCGGCGAGCGATGCGGCGTAGCGTTCGCGTTGCTCCGGCGGGAAGAAGGACAGCAGGCGCGTCAGCGTATTGAGCGCGCTGCTGGTATGCATCGTCGCGAACACGAGGTGACCGGATTCGCCGGCTTGCAGGACGGCTTCGGCCGTCTCGCTATCGCGGATCTCGCCGACCATGATCACGTCGGGCCGCTGCCGCATCGCTTCGCGCATGCCGGTCGAGAAGCTCGGTGTGTCGGTGGGAACTTCGCGCTGCGAAATGATGGCCTGATTGCTTTCGAGTCCGTATTCGATCGGCTGCTCGATCGTGACGATATGACAGCTGCGCGTGCGGTTCAGATGGTCGAGCAGCGACGCGATGGTCGTGGTCTTGCCCGAGCCGGTGGGGCCCGTGATCAACACGATTCCCCTGGTGCTGTCGAGCATGGTGCGGATATAGGCCGGCAGGCCGAGCCTGTCGAGCGGCAGCGGTTCGAGCGGCAGGCGGCGGATCGAAATGACGGTCTTGCGACCGGACGACGTGCGAAACACGTGGCAACGAAGCCGGCAGCGTGTGAGCACGAACGGCCGGTCGAGCGCGCCGTGCGCAAGACGCGTGTCCCATTGTTCGTCGATCGACGCGAGCAGCGGCGCCATCTCGTCGATCAGCACCGGGCCGCCGGGCGCCTCTTCCCAGCCGCGCGGCGTCTTGATCATGATCGGACGATCCTGTTCGATGTGGAGGTCCGTGAATACGTGGTCCTCGTCCACGAGACGAAGAATTTCGGCAATCAGGTCGCGCAGCTCGTTGGGAAGCGATGTCATGGGAGCGTTGGGTCGGCAAGTAACGAGGGTGTCATCGTGTCAGCCCGCCGGCCGGATGTCCAGTGTCATGCCGATTGCGGGCGCAGGGTCAGGCAAGCGGCGGCGCATGCGTATGCGCGTCGCCATCGTGATGAGGTCAGGAACGGAATGCGCACGATCGTTGCTCGTACGGTGTTGCTGTCGGCGCTCGGCGCCGCGTGGTCGTCTTGTGCATGCGCGGCGAACGTCGCGGGGCCCGACGCAGGCGACGCGCCATGGCCGGCCGCGTCCGCGTCGGCCGGGACGGCGCCGGACGCACGGGCGGACCTGTCGCCGCCGCCGGCGACCGGCCCGGATGCCGCGCACGCACGGCAACCCGAATGGGCGACGCGGCGAACGTGGCGGATCGAACTGTCGGATCGCACGATGCGTTCCGCACTCGCGCGGTGGGCGCAGACGGTCGGCTGGCAGCTCGTCTGGGAAGCGCCGGGGGATTTCGGCATCGACGCGGAGGCGAGCGTGACGGGCACGTTCGACGATGCGCTGCGATCGGTCGTTGGTGCGCTCGCGCACTCCAACGCGCCGATCCAGGCCATTCTCTATCGCGGCAACAAGGTTCTCAGGATCGTTTCCAAAGGAGCGGGTTGATGCGGGGTTCGGTGCCCGCATGCGCGTTCGTCACGGTCCTTCTGGCCGGCTGTACGGGGCTTTCGCAACATCCCGCGAACGCGATCGATCGCGATCATGCCCGGACGCAGCGCGTGCTGGCCGAGACGCGCGATGGTCGTGCGCAGGTCGCGGAGTCGTCGGACGGCGTGATCGTCAGCGGCGGGATCTGGCTGTCCGGGTCGCCGATGCGACTGGCGCGCGAAGGCGCGTTGCCGGCCGTGTTCTCGCAACCGGCGACCTTCGATCGCGAGGTCGGCTCGTTGCGCGAATTCGCGGAGCACGTGTCGCGCCTTTCGCACATCGCGACCCGGGTCGCGCCCGACGCGGCGGCCGGTACGGGCGCGGGTGTGGGCACGAGCAACGGGACGGCGACCGTCACCTCGAGTGACACGGCGAACACTGCCGTCAACTCGCAGCTGTCCGTGTTCAACAGCCTGCGTGCGTCGATCCAGGCGATGCTGTCGCACTACGGCCAAGTCGTGTCGTCGCCGGCGACGGGCTCGATCACCGTCGCGGATACGCCGGACGTGTTGCGGAAAACGGTAGTACAGCCACACCGCGTAGCGGATGATGTCCGGCGGAAGCCGGCAGCCCTTGAACGAAACTGGCGTTTCGGCCAATGGCAGAACGGTGACGGAAGATTTCTTCACGCCTCATGATATCCGCCTACCTCTGCAACAACCTGACAGTACCGGAAAGGCTCACCGCGCAACCAGTTGTGGCAATGCTGGATTCAGCGCTGCACATTCGCGACGAACCATGCCTGTCCTCGACGGACCTCCTGCACATTAGATTCGGGCGAGCGTCCGTCCGTGGAGTTAGGGTCGCGCAATTCCGTGAAGCCTTCGTCGACCGAGGCCAGCAGGAAATTCAGTAGGTACTTGCCGAAGACACGGAAATTCCCGTCGCTGAAGGGATGCAGATGCTCGCACCGATGGTAGAGGGTGGTGATAGCCAAGATACGTTCATCCGCGGTGCGTGCTTCCACGATATTCCGCTGGTAATGCTGGACGAACGCACTCAACGCTGACTGCAGGTGATTGAGTTCCGTTTTGTGGCGGGTGAACAGGAGTTCGCCGATTCCCGAGGGCGACGATACCAACCTGTGCAAGACAGCCAATTCCTGCTCTCGAGGCACGGGTACGGGAGTCGAGTCCTCGTCGCAACGGAAGATAGTGTTTCCTGGATTCCCCGGAACCATGACCAGCTGACTTGCCCCGCTGCTGATGGTCGAGCCGATATGGAACCGATCGCGCAGCATGCGCGCGGTGTCTAGCATCGCGGCTCGTCCGTCGGCATCATAGTTCGCTCCGAATCGGACTCTTTCGGGCGTCATCGGGCCTGCCCGGCCAGCAGCCGCCATCTTCAATATCAGCTCGGGCGAGAAGGCCGCGCGTTGATCGATCATCCGACCCGTGAATAGCCAGCCTTGCGCCACTTGATGTGCGTATCCCGGGTTATGGTCGAACATGAACGCCAGCAAGGGGTGGGGCCGAATGCCATGGCGTTCGATCATCTCGACTTTCAGTGGGTCGATGATCAGGCGCCACCGCTGTTCCGGTTTGGTCGCGCGCAGGCATTGGCTACCTTCGAATTCATTGAAGAGCGTCGTCATGGTCGCCTTGGTATTTAGCCTGGACGTGCCTCCTGCCATGTCAGTGACTTCACCGAACCTGCGCAGTGGGCCCAGCGAATTCCGGAAGAGCGATTCCAGGACCTCGTCACCTGGTACGGTCGCGATGGACGATCCATCGAATCGTCCGCCGAAGCTGTCCTTGTAAATCTGATCAAAGAACAGGGCGAGGGACAGGTGGGTCTCGTGAAGATCATCAGTATCTCGCGCGAGCTTGTCACATACAGTGGGATCGAGCTCGTCGAGCTTGTCTCGGAGGGATTCGCTGAAGTCATGCGCGTCAGGATGGCGAAACAATCCAGGCGTCCGGTTCGCTTCGCCTGCAGGATGAGCGGTGCGACCCGGCGCGGCGAATACCGAGCAATCCACGACAGGGACGTTGTTCCGTCTGTGGCTTGCCGCAGCGCGGGTTCCTTGTTGTGATGCGGCCGTCTGCTCCGGGTTCCGCTGGGGCAGGCCTTGCAAGACAGATGGTGCGCGATCCTTATGGAATTGCTGAATGTCTTCCAATTGGTAAGAGGCCCGGCCGGGACGTCTCTGGTTCACCTGGATAATCGTTGACGCTGCATCGTACTGGCAATCAAGAAAATAGCCGGCAATACTCGCCGCGTTAGGCGATAGGGGGCGGGGAGGCATGGTTGCTCCTGTAAACCAACTGGTTGCGGGTTTTGAGTAAATCTCGATGGTTGTTGCCTATCGAAGGTGACGATGCTGCATGAAGTGCTGGACGAGGCAAGAGGTGCGGTGCGAAGCGAGGGTTTGCAACGCGAAGTGATTCGTGTCGATCTGCTGTAGAAATCCTCGACAGAAGTGAGTGTTAGTGTTTCGCAGCGAGTTTCCCAATATGAACGGGAGGTTGGCGATGAAACGCAAACAGTGCTCGGTGGAACAGATCGTGGCGGCGCTCAAGCAGGCTGAGCTGGGCATGCAGGTGGCGGACTTGATCCGACAGTTGGGGATTTCCGAGCAGACGTATTACCGCTGGAAGAAGCAGTACACGGGCCTGGAATCGAACCAGGTCATCTTCGGCAGCTACGCAACCTTTGACTCCTGACCACCGGCCAGCATGATTGGTGTGGTCAACTTCGCATGGCGCCACACAATTGCGGACCCGGCACGATGATGACTCGCCTCGTCGCATAGCGTAGGAGCAGTTCCCCTACTCTCAAATTTCCGCCGCGCCATGGACAATTCATCGATATTGCCGACCAATTGCATGCACGACTCTCGCTTGTCCGCTGATCCGGCAGATGAGGGCAGTTCGTCAATGTCGGCCAAACGCTCGACGTCACTTGCCCGGATTCCCGGTCTGGAATCGTTCTCGAATCGTACGGCACCCAACTTACGCGGCAGTGGGAACCCCACTGCCACCTCGCGACAGGCATCACCCAATGACACTCCGGCCGTCGACGACGTAACCGCAGAAGACCGCGAAGCTCGCAAACAGGGCATTCGGCAACTGCTCGAAGGTTATTTCGAGCCTCATATTACGACGGGCGAAGAGACGAACCGCGGGGACTTCGAGAGGTTGATCAATGACCGCGCGTCGCAGTTGGTGGACATGGGCGAGTCAAGGGAGTCGATTGAGGCGACGTTCTCGAAGGCCGCGAAGCTCGATATCGCGTCCGAAGCCGGACGCGGCTTCATCGGCTCGCTTCCGTTTGGTGTGATGTCGCGCGTGCTGGATACCCAACCGTCGCTTGGCAATACGATCGTGGCGGGGCTCAATATGTTGCCAGGCATCAGGAACAGCCCCGATGTTTTCAAGGGTGGCGTCGCCGCAGGTCTCGCATCGGGTGTCGCGGATCACATCGGCTCGCAGGCGCTCGGACCGGCGATGGCCGATAATCAGTGGCTCTCCTCATCCTCGGACGCGCTTGAAGACCCGATGAAGAAGGCGAAGGAGGCGGCGCAGCCAGGCATCGCGCGCACGGTTGCGGAGAACGCGGTCGCGATCCAGACATTCTCGGTGCGCAACGTGCTGCGCGGCATCGTCGGCCCGACGATTACGGCAGCACATCGCACAGCGGCCGCGGTACAGACGGACTCGTGGATGGCAGCCGTCGGCTCGCCGTTCGCCGGCGCGGGCTTCAACCTGGCCAACCGGTACTTCGCGGAGCAGGGCCATCGCATCGGCCCGGAATATCTACTGGGACGTACCGACTGGAAAGAGCAGTACATCGCGCTCAAGGCGGCGACTTGGAAAGGTGCGGTGGCCAACGGTGCCGGCCGGGTGGCGAAGGCCGGCGTCAATCTCGTGAACGCTACCCTCAGCGCGCCGCGCTCGCTGCTGACGGCGACCAGTCTAACGACAAACGTCGGCGCGCTCGGCGCCGGCCTGGGTGCCGTCAGTATGGCCACGACAAGTGCGGGTGCGCTCGCGAAGAAGACAGGCGCGAACGAAGCGGGAGTGATTGCCGCCGAACACGCTGCACGTACGCTATCGTCGGCTGCAGTGTTCCCGTTGTGGACCACGGCGGCGATCGTCACCGACCCGGTTGTGCATGCCGCACGCAGCAACGCAGACGCGGTGGGTGATCTCGTGCAGGAGCGCGTGTCGAAGGGGGGGCTTAAGGGTCTTGAAGTGGCCGGACAGGGCGTGCGGACGGGCATGGATTACGCGGCGCCGAGACTCAGGAATGCGGGCGATGCCGTCATCCGGACCGGTCTCGAGAGGATCGAACGCGCGAGCGCCGCGGTGAGTTCCGGGGTGAGCAGGGCCGCGGACGGTGTGACGAATGCGCTGGGTCAGGCGGTGACCGACATGCGCAGACGAGCCGGCAATCCAAGCGCACAGAGCGGCGGCCAGGACGTGCCCGGCACGAATCCGCAGGACGTCCCGCTGCGCGGATCAACGTCTTGAATCTCAGGTCACTTTGATCGAGTATCGCGTCGGAATGTAACAGATTGTCAAACAATAAATTCCGAATGCCCGTCAAAGGCGAGAATCGCGTCACCAATATCACGGATGACTGCAATTGCTCATGTAGCTTGAGACGCTGAAATGCGGCGCGTAGCGCGTCACGAACGGAGATGGCGCCCTTCGCGACGCGCGGCTGGATTCACCGGCCTGCAAAACGGCTTCGGCCGTTGCGCCATCGCGGCGTCAGCACGAACGGCCGGTCACGCGCGCCATGTGGAAGACGTTCATCCCATTGTTCGTCGATCCGTTGCGTGGTCGTCTTGCGCATTCCTGAGGCAAACGGACCGCAATCGCTGACTGTGCCCACGTCACGCATGACGGAGTCGGGCGCGGTCGAAGCGAGCCGCGCAACGCATGTCGACGATGCATCCGAACGGCAGGCGAACACGAAGCGGGCGGTACGACCGAATACAGCATCGGACGGACAAGCCGAAGGGCTGTCGTCGTGGGCAACTGAAGCGAGTGCGCCGCACGGCCCGCCACCTGAACCGGCGGAACAGCGGAACAGCAGATCTGGCGGACCACACGATGCGTTCCGCACTCGCGCGGTGGGCGCAGGCGGTCGGCTGGCAACTCGTCTGGGAAGCGCCGGGGGATTTCGGCATCGACGCGGAGGCGAGCGTGACGGGCACGTTCGACGATGCGCTGCGGTCGGTCGTTGGCGCGCTCGCGCACTCCAACGCACCGATCCAGGCCATTCTCTATCGCGGCAACAAGGTTCTTCGGATCGTTTCAAAAGGAGCGGGTTGATGCGGGGTTCGGTGCTCACATGCGCGTTCGTCGCGGTTCTTCTGGCCGGCTGTACGGGTCTTTCGCAACATCTCGCGAACGCGATCGATCGCGATCATGCCCGGACGCAGCGCGTGCTGGCCGATACGCGCGATGGTCGTGCGCAGGTCGCGGAGTCGTCGGACGGCGTGATCGTCAGCGACGGGATCTGGCTGTCCGGGTCGCCGATGCGACTGGCACGCGAAGGCGCGTTGCCGGCCGTGTTCTCGCAACCGGCGACCTTCGATCGCGAGGTCGGCTCGTTGCGCGAATTCGCGGAGCACGTGTCGCGCCTTTCGCACATCGCGACCCGGGTCGCGCCCGACGCGGCGGCCGGCACGCATGCCGCACCCGCGGCCGCGCCGTCCGTGCCGGTGATCGGCGCCGCGCCGCCGCCGCTGCCGACCGTGCCGGGCCTGTCGGGCCTGTCGGGCGAAATGGGCGCGCGCCCGGCGGCGGTATCGCAGCGCACGCGCATCGTGTATCGCGATGGCGATCTGCGCGGCTTGCTCGATACGGCGGCGGCGCGCTTCGGTATCTCGTGGAAATACGCGGGCGGCGCGATCGAGTTTTTCTTCACCGACACCCGGACGTTCCAGGTCAGCGCGATTCCGGGCGACGCCACCGTCAATGCGAACGTCGTGAGCGGTGCAAGCAGCGACGGGTCGGGTGGGCAGGCGGGCGGTTATGGGCCGGCGGGAACGGCCGCGGCCGGCACGGGAGCGGGGGCGGGCACGGGCAACGGGACGGCGACCGTCACATCGAACAACACCGCGAACACGGTCGTCAACTCGCAGCTGTCCGTATTCAACAGCCTGCGTGCGTCGATCCAGGCGATGCTGTCGCAGTACGGCCACGTCGTGTCGTCGCCGGCGACGGGCTCGATCACCGTCACCGATACGCCGGACGTGCTGGATCGCGTCGCCGCCTTCATGGAAGCCCAGAATGCGGCGCTGTCGAAGCAGGTGCTGATCAACGTCACGGTGCTGTCCGTCGCGCAGTCCGCGCAGGACAGCTACGGGATCAACTGGACGGCGGTCTACCAGGCGCTCGGGACGGCCTTCACGATCACCAGCGTCTTCCCCACCACGGCCACCAACCCGGTGTCGCTCGCCGCGCAGGTGATCACGCCGAACAGCCGCGCGGCAGGCACGCAGGCGATCATCTCGGCGCTCTCGAGCCAGGGCAGGGTGCGTCGCAAGACGTCCGCGTCGATCACGACGCTGAACAATCAGCCGGTGCCGTTGCAGGTGGCCACGCAGCAGGGCTATCTCGCCTCGGTGTCGACGACCAACACCGCGAATGTCGGCTCGTCCACGGCACTGGTGCCCGGCACCGTCACGACCGGATTCAACATGACGCTGTTGCCGCACATCCTCGAGAACAGCACGGTGCTGCTGCAGTTCTACACGAACATCTCGTCGCTGATCCAGATCAGGACGGTGCCGGCGGGCAACGGCCAGTCGATTCAGGTGCCCGAGGTCGACACGCGCAATTTCCTGCAACGCGTGTCGATGAAATCGGGCGAGACGCTGATCCTGAGCGGCTATGAAGGCGTCAACGACGACCTCGCGCAACGGGGCGTCGGCGCGCCGCAGAACTATCTGCTGGGCGGCGGCTTCGACGGCTCGCGGCAGCGCGAAGCGATCGTGATCCTGATCACGCCGGTCGCGATGAACGGATCCTGAGCGGTGTCGCGCACACGGGAACGGGCAATGGCTACGCAAATCGTCCAGATCGGCCGGCAGCGCTTCGTATGCGGGCTGTTCTGGCAGTCGCTGTCGCGCCGCAGCGAACTGCGCAAGGAGGGCCTCGAGCTCGCGAGGAAGCTCAACTTCGAGTTGATGGTGCTGCGCATCGATCGCGGCGTGGCGGCCGCCGGATTCGCGAATGCGCACGAAGGCGTGCAGGCCGGCGTCGCGTCGCTCGGCGTCATCGTGTCGAGAACGATCGCGCTGCAGGGCGCGTTCTATGACGGGCGCCAGCAAAGCGCACCCAACTGGCTCGGCGCATTTCGTTTGCCGGATGGTCGCTGGGCATACTTCGCGGTGCGTGACGGCTCGTTTCTTCCGAACGGCGACTGGGTCGGCAGCCGCGACGAGGTCGTCGAGCGCCTGACGTCCGACTATTCGCTCGGCGGATGGAACGTCGTGATCGGCGACGACGAAATCGACGCGATGGGGTTTCACAACGTCTACCCGCGCCGCATCGAGGATCTCCTCGGCAAGCGTCGCGGCGAGCGCGTGCATGTGCCAGGCTGGGCCCGCCTGCGGCCCGTTGCGCATCGCGTGTCGCTGCGCGCACTGGGCCTCGCGGCGGCCGTGCTTGCGTGCGCCGGCGCCGCCGTATACGGCTGGCTCGTGCACCGGCAACACGTACTCGAAACGGAGCGTGCGCGCGCGTTCGCGGCCGAGCGCGCCCGTCTCGAGCGGGCTCGCGCGCAGGCGACCGACGCGGCCGCGCCGGCTCGTCCGTGGGCCGCCGTGCCGGCGCCGTCGCAATTCGCGCGCACCTGTCTCGATCACTTCACCGAACTGGCGCCGGGCGGTTGGGATCTCGAGCGCTTCGTGTGCCAGGCCGGCAGCGTCACCTACCTGTGGTCGCGCAACGGCTCGACGGTCGCGCTGTTGCTGGCCGCCGAACCGCTGGCCCATATCGACGGCACGGGCGAACACGCGTCGCTCGTGCAGACCGTGCCGATGCCCGCCGTGGCAGGCGACGACACGTTGCTGACCCGCCCGGAGATCGACGCGCGGCTGATCGCGCGGTTTCAGCAATTCGACCTGCCGGTCTCGCTCGCGGCGCTTCCCGACGAGTCGCCGGGCACGCTTTCGACGTTCGCGAAGCCCGACTGGCCGCGGCGTTCGTGGCATGCGTCGCGGTTGCAGGTGAACCTCGGTGTGATGCCGCCCGTCGTGCTCGCCCGCTATCTCGACGAACCCGGCGTTCGGCTCGACAAATTGACTTATCAGGCGGGCGCTTGGTCCGCGCAAGGAACCCTCTATGCCCGGTGACTTCAGGATCCTGCTCGGTGCCGCGGCATTTGCCGGGTGCCTCGCGCATGCGGCCGGCTGTCGCGCGGCCGCGAATGCGCCGCCACCGGTGCAGCCGCCGGGGCCGCCGGTGCACGAGGTGCCCGCGTCCGACCGGCGCACCGCCGACGAACTGATCCGCCTGCAGGAGCAGACCATGCTGCTGAAAGCCGAACTCCGGAAGCTCGAAGCGCAGGCCCAGGTCGCCGAGCGTGTCGCGGCGTTGTCCCGCATCGGCAGCAACGGCCGGTTCCGGACGGGCGACGACGGCGGCGCCGACGTGCCGCGCGTGATCGCGATCGAAGGGCTGGGACGAAATCTGTCGGCCACGCTGCAAGGCGCGGACGGCCAGCAGTTCGATGCCCGCGCCGGCGACATCCTGTCCGACGGGCTGCAGATCGTGTCCGTCAATGCCGGCGAAGTGGTCGGCCGCAGGCGCGGCCACGTGCTGCATTTGCGGACCGGCACGGCAGCGGGACCGTCGGCCGGCCCGTTGCCGCCGGTAATCGGCGCGTCGGGTGCGCCGGGCGTGCCGGGCCTGCCGCCCGGCAATCCGGCACTGTCGAGGGAGTGACGCGATGCCAGCCACGCACATCGGAGCCGCGGCCGGCGCGGGTGACGCGCCGGTCCCTCGCCACGTCCGCGCCGCCTGTCCGTTGTCCGACGACGGGCCGTGGGCGGCGAGCGTCGAGGAGCGCAAGCTGCTGTGCCTGCTGGACGACGGACGCCTCCTCGTCGCCGAGGGCCACGAGATGAGTCCGTTCGTGCTGTCGTACCGCGCGCGTCTCGACCGCCTGAACTTCGCATATCGCCCTCACGCGGTCGGTCTCGACGAAGTGCGCCGTGCGTACGAAGGCATGCGCCGCGACGGCACGGCCGAACGTCTGGACCATACCGCGATGCAGGTGGTCGCGAAGGAGCTGATCGCGCACGCCTGTCGCGAACGTGCTTCGGACATTCATATTCGCGTCAAGCAGTTCAGCACCGAGATCCTGTTTCGCATTCACAACGAACTGGTGCGCGTCAGCGAACAGACCCGCGAGCACGGCACGCGGCTGCTCGCGACGTTGTATTCGGCGATGGCGAGCGTGTCGGACAACACGTACAAGCCCGGCGAGCGACAGGACGCGAGCATCGGCGAGCGCGACAAGCTGCCGGAGCAGCTGTTCGGCGTGCGGATCGCGACGGCGCCGACCAGCACCGGCAGCATCATGGTGCTGCGCCTGCTGTACAACGATGCCGGCGAATCGGCCGACCTCGAGCGGCTCGGCTTTACCGCGCTGCAAGCCGGACAGATCCTCGCACTGAGCCGCCTGCCGCACGGCCTGACCGTCTTCAGCGGACCGACCGGATCCGGCAAATCGACGACGCTGCAGCGCGTGCTCGCCGGCCTGATCGGCGAGAACAACGGCAGCACGCACGTGATCACGGTGGAGGATCCGGTCGAATACCCGATCAGCGGCGCGGTGCAGACGCCCGTCGTGAACGCGCCGACCGAGGAGTCGCGCGCGCTCGCGTTTGCCGCCGCGATCGCCAATGCGATGCGTCTCGATCCGGACACGATCATGATCGGCGAGGTCCGCGATCGCGCGTCGGCGCAAGGCATGCTGCGCGCGTCGATGACCGGTCATCAGGTATGGACCACGGTGCATGCGAGCGGTGCGCTCGCGATCGTCGATCGTCTCGTCGATCTCGGCCTGCCGCTGCGCATGGTGACCGACGAAACGCTGGTGACCGGGCTGGTCAGCCAGCGCCTCGTCAAGGTCACGTGTCCGCATTGCCGCGTGCGGTTTCGCGACAGCGAGGCCGCGCGCGATGCGGCGCTTGCCGCGCGCGTGCTGCGTGCGACAGGGAGCGCATACGACCAGGTCTGCGTCCAGGGCGCCGGCTGCGTGCAGTGCGCGGGGCGCGGCACCGTCGGCCGCACCGTGGTTGCCGAGGTGGTCTGGACCGACGCGCATTTCTTCGCGCTGCTGCGCGATGGCGACAAGTCCGGCGCAACCGATTACTGGCTGAGACAGCTGGGCGGTCAGACGCTCGTCGACCATGCGCTGACCAAGGTCGCGGCGGGCGTGGTCGATCCGCGGGTGGCCGAGCGCGTGGTCGGTCCGCTCGTGCCGCGCCTGGAACCGGCACGGCTGCATGCGGCGGCCGTCGGAGGGAACCATGCGCGTTGACCTGAATCGTCATTGGGCGCGCCTGCAGGCGGGACCGGACGCGCGCCTCAGGGTGTACCGGAAGATCGAGAAGATGTTGTCGAACGGGCTGCCGCTGCTCAAGGTTCTGGAGGAGCTCGAACTGCGTGCCGCGCACGAAGGGCGCAAGCCGAACGAACCGGGCGCGATCATGCTCGGCGAATGGCGCAAGGCGGTGCAGAACGGCGGCACGCTGGCGGAAGGCATGGAGGGCTGGGTGCCGCAGGCGGAGCAGCTGGTCGTGATGGCCGGCGAGCAGTCCGGCCGCGTCGAAGCCGCGCTGCGTTCGCTCGTCGCGATCGTCGTGTCGCAGCGCCGCATCCGCGCCGCGATTGCGGGCGGCATCGCGTATCCCGTCGCACTGTTCGGCATCACGCTCGTCTATCTGTACCTGTTCGGCGCTCACGTGATTCCGCAATTCGCCGCGATCGTTCCGCCGCAGCGATGGCATGGTCCCGCGCACCTGTTGTATCTGCTGTCGAGTTTCACCACGCAGTGGCTGGGCTACGGTATCGCGGGCCTCATGGCCTGCATCGCATTGCTGATCCATTCGATGCCGCGCTGGTCGGGCCGGCTGCGTACCGCGCTCGACCGCTATCCGCCTTATTCCGTCTATCGGCTGATGGTCGGCATCAGCTTCCTGACGGCGTTCGCCTCGTTGCAGGCGGCGGGCCTCACCGTCGAGAAATCCCTGACGCGCCTCGCGTCGCTTGCGAAACCGTGGCTGCGCGAACGCATCGACGACACGCTGTTCGGCGTCAAATCCGGCCTGAACGTCGGCGAGGCGATGAAGCACACCGGCTATCGCTTTCCGTCCGCCGAGATCGTCGACGACCTGTGCGTCTATGCGGAGTACAAGGGCTTCGCCGAAGCATTGAAGACGATCGCGGACGAATGGATGGAAGCCGGTGTGGAGCGGATCGCCGCGCAGATGCGGGTGTTGAACGGCGCCGCGATCGTGTTGCTGGCGCTGTTGCTGGGTGTGCTGATCACCGGCTTTTTCGGCATTCAGCAGGAGATCGCCGCGATGACGAGATCGCTGCACTGAAGCTTGTTTCACTACGATGCGAGGACGATATGAACACATTCACGGGCTTGAACACGACGGTCGCGCCGCGCGCGCGCGCCGGGCGCTCGCGCGCATCGCAGCGCGGCGCGTCGCTGCTGGAGGCGATTTCGTACCTCGGGGTCGCGGCGATCGTGGTGATCGGTGCGATCGCGCTGCTGAACGGCGCATTCAACAGCGCCAGCACCAATGCGGTGAACGAGCAGGTGAGCGCGATCCAGAGCGGCGTCAAGAAGCTCTACATGGGGCAACCCGGCGGATATGGCAATCTCGGCAACGCGGTGCTGGCGAGCGCGGGCGTCTTTCCGTCGACGCTGACGCCGTCCGGCGACCAGAACACCGTGACGAATACCTGGAACGGCGCGGTGGCCGTCAGCGGCGCGGGCAGTACCTTCACGATCACCTACGACAACGTGCCGCGCAGCGTCTGCGTGAATGCCGTCACCGCGGGCGGCAACTGGGTATCGATCGCCATCAACGGCAAGACCGAAAGCGCGATGCCCGTGTCGCCCGATCTCGCGGCCACGGATTGCAACTCGGATACCGCCAATACGATCGTCTGGACGTCGACCTGACCGATGGCCGGCACATGTTCACGCAGCGCCGATGGTGGCCCGACGTCCTGGATGGATCGCTCGGGCGCGGCTCGCGGTCACCCCGTGGACGCGGCCGGTTCGCCCGGTTCGAGGCGCGGTGGCATCGGGCTGGTGACGCTTGCATGCGCAACAGGAGGACGACGAACGTGATGGCGATCTGGGTCGCGCTCGTTTGCGGCGTGCTCGGCGGCATGTACGCGCTGATCGATGCCGAGTACCAGCCGACGACGATGTCGGTATCCGGCTTCGCGCTGGCGCAGAGCATGAGCGCGTACCGCGACGCGGTGATGCGCTACGCGCTCGACCATCCGGGATTCGAAGGCAGCGTGACCGACGCGGCGTTGCGGCCGCTGCTGGCGCCGCAGACCATCGATCCGTTGTGGCGCAACTACGTGGCGCCGAATGCGGACGCGCCGGGCAGCCTCGTCGTGGTCTACGCGACGGCGGCGAGCGCGACCGCCGCGGTGACCGCGATCGAGCGCTTGTCGCGCGGTTCCGCGCTGGCCGGCGTCACGCTCGACGGGATGGTGATGTCGCGCGGCAACCCGGCGGTGCCGCTGCCTGCCGCGTTGTCCCGGGCCGTGCCCAACGGCATGCCGGTGTGGATGGCGCAGGCCTGGTGACCATGACTTCGTACGACATGAAGCACGCGGCGAATCGACAACGCGGGTTCACGATCATCGAATTGCTGGCGACGCTCGCGATCGTGTCGGCGGTCACCGCCGGCATCGTCGCGATGATCGGAACGTCGCTGGAGGATGCGCGCGGCCAGCAGACGGCGCACTATCAGTCGCAGCTTGCGCAGGCCGCCGCGCAGCTCATCGAGCAGAATGCGGTCGCGCTGGCGGCTGCCGCGACGCCCGGAAAGCCCGTGGTGATCAAGCTGCGCGGCGCCCCCTATCAGCTGGCGACCTTTCTGCCCGACGGGGTGGGGGAGCAGAACGCATACGGACAAACGCCGTGCCTGATGGTCTATGCATCGGCCGGCGGAAAGCTGCAGGGCCTGCTCGTCACCGAAGGCGGCACGCCGGTTCCCGATGCGCAACTGGGCTATATCGCGGCGAACGCGGGGCCGGGCGGCGGGTCCATTCCGGCCGCCAACAACGGCGCGGGCGCGGCAATCGGCGCGTATGGTAGCTGGCGCATCGCCGTGCCGAATCCCGCCAACGCGGCGTGTTCGCCGACGAAGACCGGCACCGGCCATCTCGCCAGCGAGATCTTTCCCGACACCGGAAGCGGACAGACGGCGGACTTTCTTTATCGCGTCGGCGTGCCCGGCAATCCCGCGGCGAATGCGATGCAGGTGCCGATCGTGCTCGCGCAACAGATCGATTACGGGCCGTGCACGGCCGCCGCGGGTGCGATCGCCGCCGACGCCGGCAGCAACGTCGTGACCTGTCGCAACGGGCAATGGGTGCCCGTCGGTTCACGGCACTGGCGCGATCCCGTCGCGTCCGCGAGCGACCTCGGCGATACGTCGAAGGTGCCCGATCCGCAGATCGGCGACGTCGCGATGACGACCAACACGGGGCGTGCGTACACGTTCAACGGCACCGCATGGCAGGCGCTGGCGGTCGACGAGCAGGGCAATCTCGATCTCGGCAACCAGCAGGCCCAGGGCAATGCCTGTACGCCGAATACGGCGAATACGACACCCGTCACCACGGACGCCCAGGGGCGCGTGCTCTCCTGTCAGAACGGCATCTGGCAAACGCAATCCGAAATCCTGCCGGGCACCACCGTGACGGAATGCCAGATCATGATGGCATCGCCCGGTGCGACCGACTATGCGAACTGCGCCGGCACGCCGTCGGCCAATTATTACGCGCCGCCGTTCTCGTTCAATGCCGCCAACGGCACGTTCACCTACACGCGGATCATTCCGGTCCGGTTGACGAAATCCGGAATCGTTTCGGTATCCTCATGGGCGCATCTGAACGACGGCCTGTGCGGCAACCCGCGCGGCGCACGCGCGCAGGTATCGCAGGACGTCGACGTGCTCGATGCGTCGAATCGTTCCGTCGCGCATACCGAAGCGCAGGGGCCGACGCTGGTGGACGATTCGGGCGGCATCAGCACGACGCTGAACCAGGCGTTGCCGGCCGGCGATTACCAGGTTGCGATCCTGACCAACTGGGCAACCTACAACGCGCTGTCGACGCCATGGACGAGTTCCTACTGCGGCGAACAGAACCAGACGATTCCGAACACGCCGGTCGTCGGAGGATGGACCGTGAACACCTATTACTGAATACGTGTGCCGCGAATTTCCATCCATGGATCGGAACATGAGCGGCGACGATGCCGATCGCGCGTTGACGCTGTCCAGCCCGCCGCCAATCATATCGTCAGAGTGATGCCACCCCTTACGACGCCGACCATGAAACGATTTCTCCACGTCATGCTGTTCGCCCTTTCGACGCTGGCCGCCTTTGCGGCATCGGCCGCGCCGGTACATTGGCAGACCGCGCAGATCGACTACTCCGCCGACGCGAAGGACATCAAGGAGGTCCTGCGCGATTTCTCCGCGAGCCAGAACATTCCCGCCGATATCTCGAAGGACATCACGGGCAGCGTGACCGGCAAGTTCCACATGACGCCGCAGCGCTTCCTCGACACGCTGGCGTCGTCGTTCGGCTTCGTCTGGTATTTCGACGGCCAGGTGCTCGACATCGTGTTGCCGGAGGAGATGAAGAGCACGCTCGTCAAGCTCGATCACGCGGGCACGGCCGAGCTGCGCGACACGCTCGCGGCGATGCAGGTCGCGGACGCGCGCTTCAGGATCACCTACGACGACGCGCACGGCGCGGCGATCGTCAACGGTCCGCCGAACTACGTGAAGCTCGTGTCCGACGTCGCGGCACGGCTGGATTCGCGCACCTCGCATCGCGCCGGCACCGTCGTGCGCGTGTTCCGTCTCAAGCATGCATGGTCGATGGACCGCTCGTTCAATGCGGACGGCGCGTCCTACACGTTGCCGGGCGTGTCGACGGTCCTGAACAACATCTATCATCCGAACCAGGGCGCGGTGACGTCGCCCGCGGATCCGACCCGCAACGCCACGAACGTGTCGAACGTGCAACGCCCGAACGCGCTGAACGACGTGTCGGGCGGCGGCGCCGGGCAGGCGTTGATGCCGCCGCTGCCGGGCGGCGTGCAGGCGGGTGCCTACAACGGCGCGGCCGGCGGCAACGGCAACGCGGCGGGGTTGCTGGCGGGCCTGACCGGCCGGCCGTCGCCGCAGCTCGCCGGTGCTGCCGGCAAGGGCGCATTGCCCGCGATCGGCGGGATCGGCCAGAAGGACGAGGAGCTGCCGGTGATCCAGGCGGATCAGCGCACCAATTCCGTGCTGATCCGCGATACGCCCGATCGCATGTATCAGTATCCCGACCTGATTTCGCTGCTCGACGTGAAGCCGCGGCTGGTCGAGATCGAGGCGCACATCTTCGAGGTCGACGAAGGCGCGCTCGCGCAACTCGGCGTGAACTGGACCGCGCACAACAGCCATGTCGATCTCCAGACCGGCAACGGGCTCGGCACGCAGAACACCTACAACGGCACGCTCGCGCCGAACTTCGGCAATACGACGCTGGCCGGCGGCGTGTCGGCGGCGGCCGCGCCTGCCGGCGCGGTGCTGACGACCGTGATCGGCAACGCGGGCCGCTATCTGCTGGCCAACGTCTCGGCGCTCGAAGCCGACAAGAAGGCCAGGATCGAGGCGAGCCCGAAAGTCGCGACGCTCGACAACATCGAGGCCGACATGAACAACGAGACGCAGTTCTTCGTGCGCGTGTCCGGATACACGTCGGCCAGCCTGTTCAGCGTGTCGACCGGCGTGTCGCTGCGCGTGCTGCCGATGGTGGTCGAGGAGAACGGCCGCCGGCAGATCAAGCTCGATGTCGCGATCCAGGACGGCCAGCTGAGCGGTCAGTCGGTCGACAACATTCCGGTGATCACCAGCAGCAACATCAACACGTCCGCGTTCGTCAACGAAGGCGAGGCGCTGCTCGTGGCCGGCTACAAGACCGACAGTCGCACGCGCGGTCGCACCGGCGTGCCGCTGCTGTCGAAGATCCCGCTCATCGGCGGCCTGTTCCGCTATACCGATCGCGACGACAGTCACATGGAACGACTGTTCCTGCTGACGCCGCGGATCATCGACCTGTGAAGCGGGCGCGGCGCATGAACCCGACGAGCACGACATGACGGCACCTTCGCATCCTCGCGCGGCGGTTGACACGGACCAGCGCGGCATCGCCGGCGACGAACTCGCGGCGCTGCTGGACAGCCAGCCGTGGGGAACGATCGCCGTCGATGACGAGCGCCGCGTGCTGTTCGCGAGCACCGGCGCGGCGCGCCTGCTGCAACGGGAGATCGTTGTCGGCGCGTCGCTCGATGCGCTGCTGCGGGCATGCGGGATCGCCGACGTCGCGGAGCCGGCGCAGACCGAGGACGCGAACCCGTCGGAGGACGCGGGCGGCCAGGGTGTGGAATTCCAGGTCGGCGACACCTGGATCTGGCTGGCGCGCAATCAGGCCAGCGGCGGCGGACGGATTGCGACGACCTTCGTCCTGGTGGACGTCACCGGGATGCGCCGCACGCTCGACCAGCGCATGGAGTCGCTGCGCTTCATGTCGCACGATCTGCGTTCGCCGCAGAACTCGATTCTCGCGATGACCCAGCTCCACGAGACCGATCCCGCCGCGTTCGACGCGTGCGGCGGGATGGCGCGGATCGGCGAGCTGGCCCGCTATGCGTTGTCGCTGGGCGATCAATTCATCTTCACGTCGGTGGAAAGCGGATTGCAGCGGCGCGACCTCGCGCGCTTCGACTTGTGCGAAACCGTTCGCAGCGTGATCGCGCAACAGGATGTCGCGGCCGTCTATCGCGGCGTGCCGTTGCAGCTGTGGATGGTGGAAGACGCGCGTATCTGGATGACCGGCGTGCGCACCTTCGTCGCGCGCGCGCTGCAAAACCTCGTGGACAACGCGATCCGGGCTTCCACGCCGGGCAATTCCGTGACCGTGTCGGTGAATGCGGAGGACGGTTTCGCGGTCGTCACGGTCAGCGACGCGGCGGGCGGCTTGCCGGGAATCGCCGCGCGGCGCGTGATGAGCGACTTCGACGCGCTGGCGGATCGCTCGTCGTCGGGCTCGGGGCTGGGTCTGAAGCTGACCTCCAGGATCGTGAAGCTGCATGGCGGCACGCTGCTGGCCCGCGCCAACCCGCGCGCCGGGACGGATTTCGTCATGCGTCTGCCGTGCCTGTCCGCGCGACGCAATAGCGGCCCGCTTCCCGGCGGGTTGTCGACCGGCAGCGGCCCGACCGCGCTCGAGCGCGCGGACGCGCTCGCATACGCCGCGGCGCAGGCCGGCTCGCGAGAGGACCGTCGCGCTCAGGAGCCGCCCGCGCGCCTCGAGCATGGCGATGTTGACTGACATGGTCCGCTTGCGGGAATGCGTGCGTCGATGGCGTGGCGAGTTTCGACCGTCATGGACCGCGTTCCTTCTGCGTGTCGCGCGAGCGGGCGCGGTCGCGGCGACCGGCGCGCTGCTCTGCGTGTCGCTGCCCGGCACGCCGGCCTACGCGGGAAGCGGGGCGGCCGGCCCGTCTCGATCGGGATGTGCACGCCAGCCGCGACCCGCATGGCATCTCGCCCGGTTTCACTACGAGACGCCGGGGGCGAGCGTCGCCGATGCGCTGAGCGCGCTGTCCGACGCGACCGGCGTGCCGATTGTCGTCGACGGCGGCGTGTCGGGCCGCCTGGACGGGCGTTTCGATGCGTCGCCGCAGGACTTCGTCGAACGGCTCGCGCGCAACCATGAACTGGACACGTACTTCGACGGCACCGTGCTGTACGTCAGCCCGCTGGGCGCGCGGCGCACGCTGACGCTGCGCCTGAACTTCGCGAGGCCCGCCGTGCTGCGCGCGTTGCTCGCGAAGAGCGGGGCGGCCAGCCCGTGCTTTCCGCTCGTCAACGGGGCGAGCGGCACGATCCTGACGGTCACGGGCCCGCCCCCGTACCTCGAGCGCGTCGAGCGCGCCGCGCGGCAGGTCGACGGCAGCGCGAGACGGCGCGTGACGACGGCGGTGCGTGCCGTCGCGCTGCGGGTCGGCACGGCCGCCGATCGTGTCACCGTGGTCGATGGCCGGCAAATCA
Organism: Burkholderia sp. Bp9140; assembly: GCF_003853425.1. Lineage (NCBI taxonomy): Bacteria > Pseudomonadati > Pseudomonadota > Betaproteobacteria > Burkholderiales > Burkholderiaceae > Burkholderia > Burkholderia sp. Bp9140. The sequence goes on along the minus strand of NZ_QTPQ01000023.1, from coordinate 50,185 downwards.
CGGTGGAAGGGGTGGCGGCGCGCGCGCGATCGCAACTGGCGCCGGCCGATGCCGCCGCGCTTGGCGCGGTCGAATACGAGGCACCGCTGCCCGTGGTGAGCGCCGATGCACGCACGAACACCGTGCTCGTGCGCGATCGACCCGAGCGGCTCGCGCGTGACCTGCGTGTGCTCGCCAGGCTGGACGTGCGTCCGAAGCCGATTGTCGTCGACACGTTGATGGCCGATGTCGCGGCGCTCGATCTGGCGCGTCTGCCGCTCGGGAAATCGCTCAGTGCGATCGGCATCGCGTCGAACAGTACCGCCATGCTCGTGGCCGACGGCGACGCGCTGCGGCGCGGCATCGGCCAGTTGAGCGCCGGGCAGCGCGCGCGCATCGAACTGGATCAGGCGCTCGCGACCTACGACGGCGCGGCCGTTGCGTTCCGCGAGCGCGCCGGTACGCCGTTCGTGGCGGCAAACGCGGCGCCCACGCACGATGATTCGTTGCGCGCCGCGCGAGCGGCGGCGGATCTGTTGCTCGTCGTCGTGCCGTCGTCGGGCGTGAATGCCGCGCGCCGTGAAACGACGCTTGCCGTCGAATGGCGGGTGCGCGACGACGTTCAGGCAGCCCGGGTGACGCTGGCCCCCACGCAAGGCATCGTCATGCTCGAGCCGACGGACGCGCAGCGCACACGGATCGTGCTGCTGGTGCCGCGGCAGGTCGATCCGCATTAGGCCGTCGACGACACAGACGCGTGGGTCGAACGGCAGATCCAGCATCCGGCGCGCACGGGCTACCGACGCACCGCGCATCGGTGGACCGGCTGTTCGGCGCCGTATCGGCTTCGCCGCGTTCGTTCGATGCATGTCCGAAGCGCGGTGCTTCGATGACCGTCGCATCGACAGCATGTCTTCCGTCGTGCGCAATCCGGGCTTGCAAAGCGGGATGTCAACCTCGCCGCACAGCCTATGCGTCGGTCATCTTCGAGAAGCAGGCGCGGGGCTTCGGCGGCATGGCCGCGTCCGCCTCGTTGGCGTCAAACGCACGATTTCGCGTATTGAGCCGCGGCATCGCGTCGAACGTACCGTCCATTCACCACATTCTCCATCATTGCAGCCATTACGCATTCTGCGTTGCGATCGATCTACAACCCGCATCCAGTCGAGGATATCGTCAAGTGAACACTCATCCGACCAACACCACCTCCTACACGCTGGAAAATTGGAATGGCGATGTGCCCGAGCAAAGGCAAGGCCAGCCGGTCGTTCGCAGTCGCCCATCCCAGCATGCCGATTTCGATAATTTGTCGGCGAGGCCGCCAGCCACGAAGGGCAGCGAGCGTTCAGCAGACCAGCCGAAGGTCAATCCCGCTGCAATGTATGTATCGCATCCCGAAGGATACCGCGACCCTGGCCCGTCTACCCGAAACACGCTTCATCTGACGTTGCCACCCGAGGAAATTGCTCGTCTGAGCGCCGGAAATTCGCTCTACAAAGCGACGAGATCAAATGGTGCTGCAATGCATATACAGTATCCGGAGGGATACCGCGACCCTGGCCCGTCTACTCGAAACACACTTCATCTGACGTTGCCGCCTGAGGAAATTGCACGCCTGAGGACCCGAAATTCGTAAACGCGAATTTATCCGCACGTAACGAGTCCGATTTTGAAAAGCGTCGTGTCGGCGTCCCGATCTGATGCTTGCGGACGCAACCACGGTCGCACTGCGCGAAACCTGCGCCGATCGGACTCGCGCCGCCGGCGACCGAATGCCGGCATGATCTCGTCCGATTGATCCGATGTTCATTGGAAGTCGTTATGCCTATCACCCCGTACGACGCCTCATCCGTCAACGCTTCGCCTTCGCTTTCGCCGCTCGAGCCACTGCTTCCAGGTCCATCTGCCGCCCATGCGGGGATATTGCAAGGTTCGCGACGGACAGGCGGCGATAGTCACGGCCCGCTGTCGGGACTGACCTCGCGTGACAGCGCTTCGAGACTCCAGGAGGCGCGCCTGGCACCCCTTCTCGAGCGGATCGTCGCCCCCCGGCCGGGGATGTCAGCTCCGTACGTGCCAGTCTCACACCCAACGCCGTCGCGCAGGGCAGTCGAGCTCTTTCAAGAGAAATTTCAGGCAACGGTGCTCGAGCAGCCCGGAAGCGTCAAGGCAAGCCGGGAAGATCTGGGTATTGCCTGGCATCAGCTCGCGATCGTCGACATCGGCGGAGAAGGACAGAAGACGGAGCAAGGTTCCAAATCGTTGAAGAGCGGCAACATGCATGCGATCAACGTCAACGCGCAATCGGTCGCGTCTCCCGGCAAATTTTTTTTGCAGACCGACCCATCAGCGCCACCGGTGGCGCAAAGAGAATACGCGATTCCGAATCTCGTCAGACCTGCGAATCATTGGCCCGGGCCGAATGACGAGGCTGACGGGTTTTTGCCATTCGAAGACGGTTTCTCGAGTCTGACGATGACAGAAGGTGCGCCGGTATTCGATTACCACGTCAGGGAATTTGCACGGGTAACTGCCCCGAACGGCTGGATGATATTAGCGGTCGACGATAGCTTCGCTGGCCGGATCGATCGTCTGGCGCAAGCCCACAACGGAGGGACCGTATGGAAGTTTCCTCCCAGAGACGGCGCGATGCACCGTTACGTCATTCCGCCGCGCACGGCGCTTGATCACCGCGAAGTGGCGAGCCAGTACAAGGCAATGTGGCGGGACGCGAACGCGCACGATGTATTCGATGTGGCGCAGACGATCGTGTTGCATCGAGTGAGCGGCCTCTCGCTCGACGAAGCGAGGAAGGCGGCCCCCGGCCTGCGCGACATCAATGGCGTAATCGATCTCTCGTTGGCGTCGCGGCCTTCCTGGCGGCACGACGAGCTTTGATGTGTAGACGTACTCATGGGTCGGCATGAGTGACCGGACGCGGCACGGCCGTAAGGAGCGTGAGTCCGGACGCGACGGGCTGCCGGCTCGATCCACCTGCGAGCGGGACCGATTGCATCATGCGCGTGCCGCACCTGCCGCGCGTGTTGTCTTGCCAGTCAGCTTCGCGGTGCGGCGGCTTCGCGCTCGAGCCGCAAGCCAGCCTCGATACGCGGTGCATATCTCATCACGACCGACCAGTTGGTTCGAAGGCTGCCGAACATCTTATCGAAGCAAGCCGTTGGATGACGTGATGTCGCGCGGATGCCGGTTCATTTCAAGGGCCGACGGGGCTCATCCGCGCTGCCGATGTCAAACGGTTCGTCGGTCATCGGTGTCGGCTCGGGCGTGCCCCCCGGTTCGGCAACGATCGGCCCCAGCCAACTGCGCGGCAGGGCGGAAGGGCGACGGCTTTCCTGAGGAGATGAATCGGACACGTTACCGTGCGCAGGGAGCGGGATTGAACCGCGCCGGACTGGAGGAAACACAAACGCGCTGTCGGGAAGCGGGGTGAGTGACGGGTGGCGAAACATGGACGGATTGCCGCTGGCGGGTGCAAGCGAGGGACGGCCAGACGTGGACGGCATGCCTCCGTTAGGCGCTAGCGAGGAACGGCGAGACATAGCCGGATTGCTGCCGTTAAGTGCCAGCGAGGAGCGGCGAGACATGGGCGGACTGCTGGCAAGGCTCGAAATTGACGGACGTCGAGAGTCGCCGTCGGCCGAAGCCCAGTCGCTTTTGGGCGTGATACCCCGATCTTTGTAAAACCTGGCCAGTTGCTCTTCGGAATCGATGATCTGCCACGTGCCCCGATCACACATCGCGACCGGAAGCGATGACGTTGCCACGCGATCGTTGATTGGCTGGTCTCGCTCGCGGTTTTTCATGTGGGCCACGTAGTTGTATTGTGAACCGTGCTGCACGACGTGTCGCGCCTGATCGTCATAAGGACGCTCGCGATCGATCGCCCCGATTGCACAATTGAGCGCCTGCAGGACTGACGTGTCTTGTCCCTCGCCATGGGGGCCACGGTGGCCGCCCAGATTCAGCGAATCGTGGATGTCGTAGTCGCCGGTGTAGAGGGCTACCTGATATTTTGGCAGCTGAAAAAGCGGCTCGAGACTCTCACCCAGTTTGTCGTCGTTCAAGGGGAAGACCGTCCGCCCATTGTCTAAAGACTGCAGACTCACGTCCGACGCACCCAGCCTCGACAGATCCACGTAAAGACCGTTCAGCCGACGCGGCTCGGTCCCGTAATGGCCGACGAGTCCGGCTATGCCATGCGCCTGCATCTCGGAGAAACGGCGCTTGCCTTCTTCGTCTCCATATACGTCCATCATTGACCGCTCCTTGATGGATTTTTCCAGGATGCCATGTGGCTTCGGGAGCGCGCCGGCTTTCAACCACTTCAACGTCTCGGGCCCCGCGGGCCTGAAGCTGACGGCGATATTCATGATGCGTGCCGCCTCGGTAATCGCGCGCAGATGATCGGGAAGCACGTAAGTTTTCGTGATCTCCGTTTCTACGTCCATCAGCTTGCGGTCCTTTCTGGCTAGCACAGCCGTTTGAATCGTTTGCGCTTTCGATTCCGTCAGTGTGGCGGACTGTCGCCGCCCGATGGATGTGGTCGAAGCCCGTCGATTGGGGGTAACAGCCGAGTGGACCGCGCTCCCTTCCCGCGGGCGCAAGGCCGACAGAGGACCTGCCTGCAAGGGGCTGACCGCCGGGTTGTCGCGATTCACCGGGTCGGTCGGAGCATTCGCCGGGGCAAACGGGTTGGAAAAAAAAATAGGTTCGATATTCGTATTCGACATGGTGTGAAACGCGAACGTGAGTGAACAGGCTTCGATAATGGGTCGTCCGCGGTGTTGAAGATGACCAGCAAACTAAGGTTTCGCGCGAAATGCGAAGCGCGTTGGGTTCGCGACGACCGTCCTCGGCGAATATGCGCGAGAAGCCGTGATGCGAGCGACAGGCTCCCCGCCGATACGATACAAACCGATACACGCCAGACAAACGCCCGATACATCGTCACTTTCTAATTTCCCCAAGGACGGCCGACGGCCGTCCGCACGACGCGCGCTCCCCGAACCCGAGGCGGGAACGCGCGACCGACGAATCGAAGGTACACAAGGTGTGGGGGAAATCGGACATGTCAGAGAAATCGGTTCCGCGTGAAATTGCTCACGCGAACGGTGCACCGGTCAGCGACAACGTCAACATCCAGACGGCCGGCCCGCGTGGCCCCGCGCTGCTGCAGGACGTCTGGCTGCTTGAAAAGCTCGCGCACTTCGATCGCGAGGTCATCCCGGAGCGCCGCATGCACGCGAAGGGCGCCGGCGCATACGGAACCTTCACCGCGACGCACGACATTTCGCGCTACACGAAGGCGAAACTCTTCTCCGAAATCGGCAAGCAGACCCCGATGTTCGTGCGCTTCTCGACGGTGGCGGGCGAGCGCGGCGCGGCCGATGCGGAGCGCGACATCCGCGGCTTCGCGCTGAAGTTCTACACCGAGGAAGGGAACTGGGATCTGGTCGGCAACAATACGCCGGTGTTCTTCTTCCGCGATCCGCTGCGTTTTCCCGATCTCAATCATGCCGTCAAGCGCGACCCGCGCACGGGGATGCGCAGCGCGGAAAACAACTGGGATTTCTGGTCGCTGCTGCCCGAGGCGCTGCACCAGGTGACGATCGTCATGAGCGAGCGCGGCATTCCGCGCTCGTACCGTCACATGCACGGCTTCGGCAGTCACACCTACAGCATGATCAACGCGGCGAACGAACGGACCTGGGTGAAGTTCCACTACCGCTCGCAACAGGGCATCGAGAACCTGACCGACGCGCAGGCCGAGGCACTGATCGCCCGGGATCGCGAAACCCATCAACGCGACCTGTTCGACAGCATCGAGGGCGGCAATTTCCCGCGCTGGACGCTGTATATCCAGGTGATGACCGACGCGCAGGCGAAAGCATGCCGGTTCAACCCGTTCGATCTGACCAAGGTATGGCCGAAGGCCGAGTTTCCGCTGATCGAAGTCGGCGAATTCGAGCTTGATCGCAATCCCGACAATTTCTTCGCCGAGACGGAGCAGGCCGCGTTCTCGCCCGCCAACGTCGTGCCGGGCATCGGCTATTCGCCGGACCGGATGTTGCAGGCGCGCCTGTTTTCCTATGGCGATGCGCAGCGATATCGGCTCGGCGTCAACTTCGGTCACATCCCGGTGAATGCGCCGAAGTGCCCGTTTCACAGCTATCACCGCGACGGGGCGATGCGCACCGACGGCAATCTCGGCGGCGCGCCTTCGTACTGGCCCAACAGCAAGGGTGACTGGTCGGACCGGCCGCAGCACAATGAACCGCCGCTCGAACTCGAAGGGGCGGCGGCGCATTGGGATCATCGCGCCGATGACGACCATTACCAGCAGCCGGGCGATCTGTTCCGGCTGATGGATGCACGGCAGCGCCAGAGCCTGTTCGATACCACCGCGCGGCAGATTGCCGGCGTGTCGGAGGAGATTCGGCAGCGTCATATCGACAACTGCTCGCGGGCCGATCCCGCCTATGGCGCGGGGATCGCCGCGGCGCTCGCGCGGCTCGCCGCCGAACGGGAATAGCGGACGGCGGCGGCCTGCGGGACGGCGCTCGCGTGAGCCCGCGATCGAGCAGGACGATTGCCTGCCGCGTCGAGCGCGTGGCCGCCGCATACCGCGACGTCCTCCAGCGTCGTCATCGGACCGGGCGCTCGACGCCGAGCTGCGCATAGCCGTGAAAGGCGCCCAGTTGAATGCGTCGCGCGTCGTCTTTCACCAGCTGCATGTCGGGTACGTGCCGCAGCAGGCCGCGCAGGATCGACTCGAGCTGCATGCGTGCGAGCGCGACACCCATGCAGCCGTGCGGCCCCGCGCCGAAGGTGAGGCTGCGCCCGGTGGTGCGATGAAGGTCGACCGTGTCGGGATCGACGAACTCGGCCGGATCGCGGTTGGCGGAACCGACCAGCAGGATGACCTGGTCGCCACGCCGGATCCGGCAGCCGCCGAGTTCGGTATCGGCCTGCGCGTAGCGGAACAGTGCCTGCACCGCGGGATCGTAGCGCAGGAGTTCGCGAACCGCGCGCGGCACCATGCCGGCATCGTCCCGCAGCGATTGCCACTGCGCGCGCGACTGGAGCACGGCGGCGACGCTGTTGCCGATCGACAGAAGCGTCGTACCGTATCCGGCGATGAACAGAAACAGGACGTTCATCGCGATCTCGCGCCGGCTGACTGCGCCGCGCCGTTCGAGCGCGAGGAAGGCGGCAAGCGGGTGTGTCGCGTCGCGGCTGTCGTGGCACGCGTCGATACAGGTGTCGATGTCGCGCAGGAAGCTTTCCGTGCTCGCCATGGCTTGCCGGTGCTCCGCTTCGCTCAGCCGCATGAAGCTGATCAGTTGCCAGGCGCCCTGGGACGCGCGGCGGTAGGCGTCGGCGGCCGCTTCCGGAAAACCGAGCAGAAAGCAGACCGTTCGCACGGGCAGCTCGCGTGCGACTTCCGCGACCAGATCGAAGCGTGCCCGGCGACGCAGCGGTGCCAGCAGGCCGTCCACCTGCGCGTCGATATAGTGCTGCACGGCGGTCAGGCGCGCCTTCGAGAACATCGGCGCCAGCAGGCGTCTGAGGCGCTCGTGATCGCTGCCGTCGGCGAACACGACCGTTTCGGCGAACCCGAGCGGGTCGGCGTGCGGGTTTGCCGACTCGGGCGGGCGGCATGCGAACGCACGCTCGCCGAGCACGTCGAGCACGTGCCGGTGCGACGAGACGAGCCAGACGCCGCTCGCATCCCGATACACGGGCGCGGTTTGCCGCAGCCGCGCATAGGCGGGATACGGATCGCCGTCGCCGGTGCCCAGAATCGAAGGCAGTAGGCTGGCTGCGTCGCGATGCGGGCGCGCGATCAGGTCGGTCATGGGCGTGCCGGTCGAGGATGCGTTCATTCGTCGGCAAACGCCGCGCGCAACACGTCGACCGCGTCGCGATGGGCTTCGAGTGCTTCCGGAACGAGCGTTCCCATCGAGAAGAAGCCGTGGATCATGCCCGGGTACACGCGCAGCACCGCCGTGTTGCCGTGGGACGCCAGCCGGTCGGCGTAACTGTCGTGCTCGTCGCGCAGCGGGTCGAACTCCGCCGAGGCGATCCAGGCCGGCGCAAGGCCGCGCCAGTCCGCGGGCGCGTTGCGCACGCCGTCGAGCGGCGCGAAACGCCAGTCGTCGCGGTCATCGGGCGAGCCGAGATACTGGTCGCGAAGCCAGCGTATGAGATCGAGCGACAGAAAATACCCGTCGCCGTAGCGTCGATGGGCATCCGTGTCCATCGCGGCCGCCAGCGCGGGATAGATCAGCAGCTGCTGCGCGAGTGCGATGCCCGCATCGCGGGCCTCGACGGCGCAGATCGCCGCCAGCGTGCCGCCGGCGCTTTCTCCGCCGACCGCGAGCCGCGCCGGATCGATCGCGAAGGTGATCGCGGCGCGCTTCAGCCAGTGAAGCGCATCCACCGCGTCTTCGACCGCGCAGGGAAACTTGTGCTCGGGTGCGAGCCGGTATCCGGCGGACACGACGACGCACCGCGCTTCGTCGGCGAGCATGCGGCATACGGCGTCCGCCGTATCCGGCCCGCCGACGACGTAGCCGCCCGAGTGGAAATAGAGCAACGCGGGCAGGAGCGCGCCAAGGCTGGGCTCGGCCGGATAGTAGATCCGCGCGGGAAGCTGCCGGTTGCCGCGCGCGTCGAACCGGACGTCTTCCACACGATGAACCGGACGCGGCCGGATGTCGCCGAGCCGCGTGTAGTAGTCGAACCACTGGCGCGCGGTCGGCACGTCGAAATCGCTGAGACGCCGGGTGCCCGTCGCGCTGCGGCGTGCCAGAAATTGCCGGATGCTCGCGGGTGCGCACGCGAGGGCGGCGGCGTCGGGCTCGATGATGGTCATGACAGAACCTCGCAAGAACTCGTCAGTGGGGTTGACGCGCGGCGCCGCTCGAACCGCGGCGTTGCGCGCGCTGCGTGCCGTGTCGCCGGCGACCTTGCCCGCGCGGGCGCGACAGGACGGGCGGACATTCAGGCGCGCAGCCAGAAGTAGTCTCCGGCGACGATGCCTTCGAACATCTCGTCGCTGGATTCGATGATGTTGCTGCGCCAGTAGCGCCCGTGTTCCGCGTAGTGCGACAACAGATCGGCGACGACCTGGCCGTCGACGTCGTGTTCCAGCGGCAGACGCACGATCAGGACGATGCCGCCCGTGTCGGTGTCGATGCCGAGCTGCGCCTGGTCCTGCGCGTAGATCACGAGGTTCGCTTCCAGCATCAGCCGGAACACGACGAGCGTGCGTCCCGCGGTGACGGTGCCGTAGTGGAAGTTGACGTACATCGCCTGCGGATCGTTTTCGAAATGATCCAGCTGCACCTCGAATCCCTCGACCTCGATCGTGCGGGTATGCAGCACGTGATCGGCGTCGGGCAGGCCGACGACACTGCACACGTCGCGAACGACCTCGGCGTAAAGTTCGATGCTCATGCCGGATATTCGATGTCAGGCCGATCGCCCAGACGGGAATCGATGACGCTGAAGCGGCCAGCGCCGCGCCGGCGGCGCTGGCCGAGTCGGTCGTCAGCCCTTCTTCGCCGCGTTTTCAACGTCGTCCGCGGCGGATTTGGCGATGTTCAAGACCGACATGACGAGTGACATCATCACCTGCGTCATGGCCATCTGAATCATCGCCGGAATCAGCGCACCCGCGGCGCCGGATGCCGCACCGGTTGCAGCGCCGGCCATCGGTCCAAAAGACATGGTAGAACTCCTTTCTATCGAGAAACGATCAAGATTGTGCGGACAGTGCCGATTTGCCTTCCGCTTCGTTGCCGGCATGCACCGGCGGCTTCCTGCCTGCTGCTTTCCTGCTCCCTGCTTGCTACATTCTTTCCGGGGCCGGCCCCGGACCGTTGCGGTCGCGACGCGTCGTTCAGTGGAGCGACGCCTGACCGTCGTCCGGAAGCTCGCGCAATTGCTGCACGATGCCGCGCGCGGCGACCATGCCGCGATAGACTTTCTGGAGGGCGGCGCGATCCCGCGCGTCGTCGCACGCCCGGGTCGCTTCGCTGACGTGTTCCGCGCAGGCCTTGAACGCGTTCTCGATGCGCGCGGCGCCGTCGGGCGATTCGAGGGTGCGCTGCAGTTGCTTGAGATCGTCGCGTACGGCTTCGAGGTCCTGATACATGGTGTGACTCCTGTGATGTGACTGACGTGGGCGAGACGGGGGGCGAAATCAGCGGTTCGCTGCGCGTATCGGCGTGACCGACTCGCGCAGGACGTTCGCGCTCGCGTCGAGATCGGGCGGCGCGCCCGGAAACACGTGCTTGACGCCATCCGGGGTTTGAACGTAACGGGTGTCGCCGACGGCCAGCATCGACGTGTAGACCATCGACGGAATCGCCGGAGGCGCTTCCGTCACGTCGATATCGATGCGTCTGACGTTGCCGTCGAGATCGGCACGCAGGCGGTTCAGGCCGTCGCGGAACTGCGTGAGCGACGGCACCGCACCGTTGATCGAGAAGATGCCGCCGCCGGCGTACGACACGCGCAACCCGTCGATGCCGAGCGAATCCTGGATGCTCGCGACATCGGACTGTGCGACGTCGTACGCACGTGCCACGTCGCCGCCGAGACGGGCCAGCAGCGTGCGCACGGCGACGTCGTCGGCCGAGGTCGGCACGACGCCGTCGACGACGACCGTGGCGCCATGGTCCTGCGCATGCAGGTCGGCCATCTTCGCGTCGCGCAGCGCGGCGTTGATCTGCTGGGCGAGCGCGGCGGCGGAGCGCGGCCCCGTTGCGCCGGGCGACGGCGGCCACAGGCGTGCGTAGACGAGCGTCGCGCCCGCCGTCAGGAACGCGACGAGCATCGCGCCCGCACTGATCACGCGTACCGCTCGGCGCGCGGGATTCGGCACGACCGGTCCGGACGCCGTCCGCCGCGACGCGGCCGTGGCTGCGTCGCCGTTGTACATGCTCGCAAGCAGCTGGATGTCGGGCGGCCACGCGGCATCTTCGTTGCCGAAGCACAGCACCGTCACGCCGAACGGAAACGGCACGAAGTCCGGAATCAGCACCACGACCGGGCCGGCATCCGGCGCATCGGCATCGTTCGCGGAAGCCGGCGTTTCCGGCATGCGTTGCGAGCGGACGATACCTGCGTCGTCGATGTCGATGACGATTTCCGCGTCGTCCCAATCGGTAATGCAGATGTCGGTGTCGTCGTCCTTGCCGATCCGGTATCGGCCCGGCGTGAGCCGTGCCTGGATGCCTGCATGCGTGCCGGTCAGGATGCGCAGGATTTTCATGCCGATGGGGTCCGGTTCGTTGAGCGTTGAAATCGAATGGCGTGGTGTCGAGCAAGCCTGACGTCAGTCTAGACATGCCGCCGGGCGCCGGCGGCGTGCGCGCGAAGTCATTGCGGCGGGCCCGAAGTGCTGCCGGGAACGCGGGGCGCCGGCGTGCGCAGCATCACCTCCACGTGACGCATCGAGCGATCCGCGAGCGTGCCGCTGAGCGGGCGCCGCGCGCTCAGCACCATGAGCGGCAGCAAGGCATTGAAGCTCGCCTGCCGATCGCCCGGTCGCGCGGCGGACCGGGCGTCGCGCAAGCGCGCCTGCGAGTCGATCAGGTCCTGGCGCACGCTCGCGAGGTTGTCGTCGAACGAACCGCCGAGAAAGTTCGCGTCGCGTCGCGTGCGCAACAGATCGAGCGTGGTCGAAAGCGCCATCCGTGAAGGCTGCGCGGTCTTGCCCTGACGCAGCGCTTCGCCGATCGAGAAGAAGCGGTCGGTCCAGGCGACCCGCATCGCGTCGTCGCGCAACAGCGGCAGATCGAGTGCCGCGGCATCCGGCGCGTGCACGGCCGTTTGCGTGGCGTCCGACACGGGGTCGGTGCCGCCCGACGCATGCGCATCGCTCACGGCACCCCGACGCCGGACGGTAAACGTGTCGAGCGTCTTCGCCGCGCGCGGTGGCGGGCCCGAGCGCCCGTCGCGCTGTCGCTGACGTCGCTGCTGCTGCTGTTGCTGCTGTTGCTGTTCACGGTTTTGCTGTTGCCGGCGCTCCTTCTCACGACCTTGCTGTTGCTTTCCTTGCTGATGGCCGTTGCCGTCCCGGCCGCGCTTGCCGTCCGAATCCCGGTGCAACGCGGCGACCCGCCGGTGCGTGACGCCCGACGCGCTCATGCGCGCCAGCAGGTGCCGGGCCTTGGCGGCGTCGTGCACGCTCGTCGTGCGCGTGCCGTGACGAAAGGTGCTGTGCCGGTACTGCCGTGCCTTGCGACGCGCGTGATGGACGTGCAGCGCATGCTGCGCGTCGTCGATGCGCGTCTGCTCGTCGAGCGCGGCCGGATTCGGGCGCGACGGGATCCGGGAGACACTCACGACGGCACCGCCGTGGTCATCAGCTGCGTGGCGAAACGCAGGATCGCGGCGCCGCCCCATGCACCGGTCAGCGCCAGCACGGCCAGCACCGCCACCAGCTTGAAGCAGTGGGAAATCGACTGATCCTGCAGCGACGTGATCGCCTGCACGAACGAGATCAGCAAGCCTGCCAGCGCCGACACGGCGATCGTCGGCAACGACACGTAGAGGCAGAGCAACATGCCCTGGGTGGTCAGGCCAATCAGGTCGTCGGTATTCATCGGCGCCGCCTTATCGGTAGGTGAGGATCAAGCCGTGGATCAGCGTCGACCATCCGCTCATCGCGACGAACAGCAGCAGCTTGAAAGGGATGGCGATATTGGTCGGCTGAAGCTGGTTCATGCCCATCGCGAGCAGGATGTTGGCAATGACCAGGTCGACCACGATGAAGGCGATGTACAGCAGGAAGCCGATCTTGAATGCGTCGGCCAGCTCGGACAGCGTGAACGCCGGCGCGAGCACGATCAGGTCGTCCTCGCGCAGCTGGTTGGCCATTGCCTGCGGCCAGACGACATGCGCGGAACGCAGGAAGAACAGCTTCTCGCGCTCGCGTGCATGTTGCTTGAGGAACGCGCGAAACGGTTCGCGTGCGGCACCGAACGCCTGAATCATCGCCTGGGACGGTTCGGGCGAAACCTGTTCATGGCTGAGCGTCTGCATCGCGCTCATGCCGATCGGGGCCATCACGTAGAGCGACACCAGGATCGCGATGCCGTTCAAGACCATGTTGGGCGGCACCTGCTGCACGCCGAGCGCGTTGCGCAACAGACCGAGCACCACGACGATCTTCGCGTACGAAGTCACGACCATCGCGACGAAGGGCACCAGGCTGATCGCCAGCACGGCGATCAGCAAGCCGGTGAAATCACTGAACTGAGTCATGACCGTTCGCCATGTGAACGATGCGCACGCCGAGATGTTCGCCGACGGTCACGAGCTCGCCGATGCCGATCACCTGGCCGTAGGCGAGCAGCCGCACGCGCGCGTCGCGCACCGTGCCGGGGAGCTCCAGCACGTACCCGGCGCGCAGGGCCGACAGCTGAACGAGCGGCAGCGTGATGGTCTCGATTTCGAAGCGAACGGGTAGCTCCAGATCGTCGATCGACGCGGCGACGGGCAGATCGCCTCCGTCGAGCGAGGTTTCGGTGCGGGAATTTTCCTGGGTCATTTGAGGGTCCGTGTTGATGACAAGTCGTGAGCCGTCGAGCGTCGCGCGAACGTGAAACCTGCGCGCGCCGGGGGCGCCGAGATACACGTCCACGTGGTCCGCCTGCTGCGGCATGTCGAGCAGCGTGTGCAGCGACGCAGGCGCGATGCGCAGGACGACGTCGCCGGGGCGCAGTCCGTTTAACGTTTGCACGTTCAGCGTCCGCTCGCCGATGCCGAGCGATGCCGGTATCCCGATCCGGCTGATGCAGCTGGCGAACGGCACGCGCTGCGGCGCGATGCGCCGTTCCATCGTGTCGATCCATGCGGGGGCGATCCGGTCGAGCACGCATTCGAAACGGTGGCCGTCGAGCGTGAAGCGCAGCGCGAGCGCCGCGCGGACGGCGGGGGCCGTGCGCAGCTCCGTCACGTGCGCATCGGCGAGACCGACCGTTTTCAATGCATCGAGCAACGGCTCGGAGACGATCGCGGCGACGGCATTCCTGAGCGACGCGGCGAGCGTGGCGTCCTCGGACATCATCGAGCCGGTCGCGATGCTCGCGAGTGCCGGATAACAGGCGAGATCGATCGCGATCGCGGCGGCGGTGCCGTTGGACTGCAGCTCGAGCGAGCCGGGCATCTGCCAGTTCGAGGGCGCGGCTTCGGTGATGTCCCAATCCTGCAGGTCGAACTCATGTGCGAGCAGCGCGGCGATCCGGGCATCGCACAACAGCCGGCGCAGGCGGGCCGTGTGCGGATCGAATTGCGGCAACACGCCAACCGAATCGGCGAGGCTTTTGACCATTGAATCTGGCTGAGGCATTTTGTTTCCGGTTCTGTTGTTTCGCGGCGCGGGATTTCCGTTGCGATGCGCTTCGGTCTTCCACGTCGCGCAGCGGATCATCGGGTTTCGATCGCGACTTCCCGCGGCATCCTCAAATGCCCGAGGAGCGATACAAGGCGCTGCTTCAATGTCTCTTCGTGGCGGCAGATTAACGCCCGGACCGGCTCGGACGACGTGTCGAAACGAAGCACGAGGTCGAAATGCGAAAGCGTCAGACGCAACGTGCATTCCGGCAGCAGCGACGGGTCGATGCGCATGTGGATCGACCAGTTGCCGTGCGCGGCCACGGCCTCGTCGGTGCAGAAGTCCGCGACCCTGTCGGCGAGGAAATGCATCAGTCCGGCGACGCGCGCCTGTTGCCGGGACAGCGCCGTGAGGAACGGCGCCGTCAGTTCGCCGAGACGACGCTCGCGCAGGGCGTCGGCGTGCGCGTCGCCCGGTGACGGCGGCGCGCCGTCGTGCCGCGCGGCGTCGTCGACGTCGCGCGCTTGCGGATCGTCCGGCGTGTCGCGGGTCGGCTGCGCCGGCAGGTCGCGCGGCGTGCGCGCGGTCCGGCCCGCCCGGCATTCGCTGCGCAGCCGCGCCCGGCGAACCAGCGCGGCATAGTCGATGCCGGCGCGCTGCCCGCTCGATGCGGGCCGGCGCGCCGGCGTCTCGTCGGCGTCGAGCACGGGAATGATGCGCGGGTTGACGATCGGATGGGTCACCGCGCCTCCGTCACAGCGTGACCCGTCCGAGCGGGCGCAGTTCGATGTGTTCGGCCAGTTCCTGATAGGAGTAGACCGGCAGCCACGCGAGGCGTGTGCTGATCATGCGGCGCACGTAGCGGCGGATGTCCATCGACGTGACGAGCGCGATGCCGTCGCGTGGCAGCTCGCCCGCGTATTCGGCGATGCGCGTGCAGAGCTGCTGGACCTGGTCGGGCGAGAGCGCGAGGAAGTTCCCGGTCGGCGTCTGCTTGATCGACTGGCGGATGAACTGTTCGACGTCGTTGCCGAACAGCACCGCGTCGAGCGCCGGCGCGCCGCGACTCGCGCGGTACGCGATGTAGCGGGAGAGGTCGCCGCGGACGTATTCGACCAGCATCAGCATGTCCTTTTCCTTCGGTCCCCACACGACCAGGCTTTCCATGATGCCGCGCGCGTTGCGGATCGACAGCTGCTCTTCGAGCAGGCGGCGCAGGACGTCGGCGATGCGTTGCAGCGGCAGCGCCTTCTGGACTTCGGCGACGAGGCCCGGATAGTCGACGCCGAGCTGGTCCAGCACCCATTGGGTTTCCTGGATGCCGACGAAGAGATGCGCGTGCGTGCGCAGCAAATCGATGGTCTCGTTGGCCACGATTTCCTCGGTGCGCCAGATCGCCGTGTTCGACGGCACGTCGCGTTCGGCGATCCAGTGGCTTTCCGCTCGCCCGCCGGCCGGCCCCGCCGTTTCGCAGCGCGACGCGAGCGCGGGATCCGCGGGCGCCTGCGCGAGCATGACCTTGCCGGCCGGCATCTGCACGCGAGCGTAGGGCACGTCCTGCAACAGGATTTCATACGCATGCGAGGCAAGCGCGTCGCTGGTCCACATCGTGATGCCGGGGAACGGCAGGCCGATTTCCTCCTGCAGGCGCGCGCGCCGCGCTTCGAATGCGAGGTTGAGTGCGGCCGGCGACAACTGGGCGACCAGGTCGGGCGCGAGCCGCACGCCGATCGCGCTTGCGAATTGGGGGGCGCGCGTCAGAATGGTCGGCGCATCGCCTTTTGCTCCCGCGCGCTGCAGCGCGGCGACTTTCTCGCCCTTCTGTTCGTGGTGCGCGCCGTTGCGATGGATCCGGTAACCGCTGAACGCGAGGATGGCCGACAGCAGCAGGAAGAGCGCCCACGGGAATCCGGGCACCGCCGCGAAGCCGAGCAGGAGCACGCTGGCGAACCACATCGCATGGGCGTTGCCGGCCATCTGGCGAATCAGTTCGTCGCCGAGCGAGCGGCCGCCGCCCTCCGAGGTTTCGTCGGACACCCGCGTGATCATGATGCCGGCCGCGACCGAGATCAGCAGCGATGCGATCTGCGACACCATCGCATCGCCGACGGACAGGATCGAAAAGCGGTTGGCGGCGTCGGCGGCGGTCATCGAGTGATAGGCCACGCCCACCGCGATGCCGGCGACCATGTTGACGAGCGTGATGATGAGGCCCGCGATCGCGTCGCCCTTCACGAACTTCATCGCGCCATCCATGCCGCCGTAGAGCTGGCTTTCGACCGCGAGTCGCGCGCGTTTGCGGCGCGCCTCCTCGGGCGTCAGCAGGTTCGCCCGCAGATCCGCGTCGATGCTCATCTGTTTGCCGGGCAACGCGTCGAGCGTGAAGCGCGCCCCGACTTCGGCCACGCGCTCGGAGCCCTTCGCGATGACGATGAACTGAACCGTCGTGATGATCACGAACACGACCAGCCCCACGATGAGGTTGCCGCCGACGACCAGTTCGCCGAAGCTGTCGATGATGTGCCCGGCGTCGGCATGCAGCAGGATCGACTTGGTCGACGCGATGTTGAGCGACAGCCGGAACAGCGTCGTGAACAGCAACGCCGACGGAAACGACGAGAGCGACGTGATGGTCGGCACGTACATCGTCACCATCAACAGCGTCACGCTCAGGCAGATGTTGATGGAGAGCAGCACGTCGATGATGTCGGGGGGCAGCGGCAGGATCATCAGCGAGATGATCGCGACGATCAGCGCGGCGATGCCGATTTCGCCGCTGGCGGGAAGTTTGAGCGACTTCAGCATGAAGGACCTCCGTGGCAGGATCAGGAACGGGTGCCGGACGATGTGCCGGCATCCGGCGGGTGCGTGGCGCCCACGGAGCCGATCCAGCGAAGAATGGCCGCGACCACCTCGAACAGCTCCTCGGGAATCGCGTGATTCACGCCGACGCGATGCAGCGTGCGCGCGAGCGGCGGATTCGCGACGATCGGCACGCCGTACATGCTGGCGAGCCGGCGCAGTTCGCCGGCCTCGGCGTCGACGCCGCTCGCGACGATGACGGGCAGCGGATGTTCGGCGGGCGCGTAACGCAGCGCGACCGCATAGTGGGTCGGATTGACGACCATCACGTTCGCGCTCGCGACGGCGGCCGGGCGCGGGTCGCCGTTGATCATCTGCTTCGCGAGCTTGCGGCGCTCGTGCTTGATCTTCGGATCGCCGTCCTGGTTCTTGTGCTCGCGCTTGACCTCGTCCTTGGTCATGCGCTGCGAGAGCAGGAACAGGATGTGCTGAAGCTTCCAGTCCGCGATACCGATCACGAGATAGGTCACGCACGCGACCGACAGCACGGTCAGGAGCGCCGACCACAACACGGCCGACAGCCGGTAGAGCGGCTCGTAGAAGGCCGCGGCGGCGAGCGGCAGGAGGCCGGCGATGGTCTTCCACAGAATCGCGACGAGCACGACGGCCTTGAGCGTCATCTTCATCAGGTCGATCAGCGAACGCTTCGAGAAGATCCGCTTGATGCCGGCCGCCGGGCTGATCGAATCGAGCTTCGGCATCACCGGCTCCAGCGACACCTTGAGACCCACCTGCATCGCGGAAGCCAGCGCGGTGGCCAGCATGCCGAGCGCGGCAAGCGGTACGCAGATCGACACGCAGAGGCCGAACACGTGAAACAGCGTGGAGTCGAGCGCTTGCGGCGAGCGATCGGTCGCGGTGAAGTCGAGCGCCGCGTGAATGGCCTCGCGCAGCGAATCGAACAGCCAGAAGCCCGCGGTGTGAAACGCGACGAGCATGGCCAGCAGCAACGCGGCGCCGACCAGATCGGTGCTTTTCGACACCGTCCCCTTGGCGCGCGCGTCTTTCAGGCGCTTGGCGGTCGGCTTTTCCGTCTTGTTGCTCATCGTCGCTCGGATTCGTGCTGCCCGTTCAGGCAATGGCACGCACGATAGTCGCCGCCGCGCGGTGAGCGACCCGCGAAAGCGAAGCCGCGCCGGCTGCCGCGAAGCGGGGCGCCGAATGCATGACGCGACGAGGCATGCGCGGCTTCATCCGCGCACGCGCGGCAGCAGCGCCGGCATGCATGCCGGCGACACCCCGCTTCGCATGCGCTCCGATCACTTCGCCTCGGGCACCGGGCACGCCCCGACACGTTTGCTACTTTTGTCTCCATCGGCCGCGGCCGCGATCCAGACCGCTCACTCACCGGAACACCAACATGAACCAGATACATGAATACCAGACATGCACGCACGAGCTGTTCGGTGCGCTCGTCGAGATCGTCAGGATGTCGGTCGTCGACCAGTTCCCGACCACGCGCGTCGACGTCGACGACGTCGAGCATCTGCTCGAGGCGCTGCACGTGATGCGCCCGAATCTGCCGGAACTCCACCTGTTCGATGGCTTCGTGCACGTCGTGCGCGGCAACTGGCGGGAGGCGGCCGATATCTTCCGCGCGCTCGTCGACCAGTCGGTGGGTTTGCCCGGCAGCAAGGCGATGCTGATCTACTGCCTCAGTTCGAGCGGCGACGACGACTGGCGCATCGTCGCGAACCAGCTGCTCGACGACGACGGCGTGACGCCGCAAGCGCGCATGCTCGTCCACGCGGTCATGGCACGCAACGATGTCGAGCTGGCGGGCGAGCACGCGCTCGCCACCGGCGAATTCGTCGAACCCGAATCGCTGAAGCAGCTGCGCGCGGAATCGGTGGCGGGTGACGCGGGAAACGGCGCAACCGATACGGCCCGGAGCGAGCCGCCGATGTTCGACGGCCAGTATCTGCGTCTTTGATGAACCGGACGGGAGAATGCGATGAATCAGGCTTTATCGTCGTTGTCGATCGACATGATGCGGATGCAACCGACTTCGGTCGCGCAGCAGCCGGACGTTCACGTTGCGCCGGTTCCGGCGCATGTTGCAGACAGCTTCGAGGCGATGATGCAGCGGGGCGTGATGGGGCCGTCGTCGGGCACCGGCGACAGCGCCGGCACGATGATCTCGGAACTCGTGCGCGGCGAGGACGCGGCGTTCCAGTACGTGTCGAACGACATGCTGTACATGATCCACAACGTCGATGCGATGTCGCCCGGGGAACTGACGGCATCGGCGATCCAGCTGCAGATCGAGGCCGCGAGCCTGCAGGTCGACATGCAGATGAAGATGAGTGTGGTCACGTCCTCGAAGGACGCGATCGAAACCTTGATGAAGAATCAATGACATGAACCTGGGTGCCGAACCGAAACGCCGGTCGATGCGTGGCGCCGCGCTGTGCGCGATGCTGGTCCTGTCGATGTCACTTGCCGGATGCGAGAAGGAGTTGTACGGCAATCTTTCCGAACGCGATTGCAACGAGATCGTCGCGACGCTCATGCAGGCCGGAATCGGGGCGCGCAAGGTGAGCTCGGACGGCGGCAAGACCTGGAGCGCAAAGGTGGAAGAGAGCGACATCGTGCACGCGATGGACGTGCTGCGCGAGCATGGCCTGCCGTCGCGGCGTTACGACGATCTCGGCGCGCTGTTCAAGAAGGACGGCCTCGTGTCGACACCGATCGAGGAGCGCGTGCGATTCATTTACGGGGTGTCGCAGGAGTTGTCCGACACGCTGTCGCGGATCGATGGCGTCGTGATCGCGCGCGTGCATATCGTGCTGCCGGACAACGATCCGCTGTCGAGCAAGGTCAAGCCGTCGTCCGCGTCGGTCTTCATCAAGTATCGGCCGGACGCCAACCTCGCGACGCTCACGCCGCAGATCAAGAACCTGGTCGTGCACAGCGTCGAGGGATTGTCATACGAGCAGGTGAGCGTCACGTCGGTGCCCGCCGATCCGATGGAGGCGGTCGCCGTCGACAAGACGTCGGGCAACCTGGCGGTGATCGCGCTCGCCGCAGGCCTGTTCGTGACGGGCGGGGCGGTGCTCGTCGTGACGAAGCGGCGCAGCGGGTCGGCTGCCGAGGCCGGGCAGGGCGCGACCGGCGCGACCGACGCGGGCCGCGAGGCGCCTGCGAAGGCGGGGCCGCTCTCCGCGATCGGCGCGCTGCTCAGGCAAGCCATGCCGGGCAGGACGTCGCGTTGATGCGGCGGGCGCCATGCCACTTTCCCCGCGGGATCAGACCATGCGCGACATCGAACGTTACGGCAGCGTCGCGGCGACGCTCGCGGCGCGGCTGACTGGTTACGAGCGCAATCGCGACACTGTGTTTGCCTGGATGGACCAGGGCTGGCTGCACGATGCGCTGGCGGTGCTGGGCGACGCCAGCGGCGTATCGAGTCCGCACACGTCACGGATCGCGCATGCATGGCTCGCGGCGGCCGGGTGCCCGCCGCCACCGCTCGCTGCGTTTCGCTGCGAGACCGCCGCGATCGCGGCGTTGCCGATCGAGGACGCGCTGTGCGCGATGTGCTTGCGCGCGTTGCATTTTCGCCGCGCGGAATTGCGCTACTGGGTCGATCGGGACAGCCGCGAGCAGATCGCCGGCTGGCTTGGGCGCGGCGGGTTCGCCGCATTGCGATGGTTGATCGAAGTCGGCAATCCGCCCGTCATCGATCGACTGATGCGCGATCACGGCATGGTGCCGCTCGACGCGCTCGACATGCCGATGCTGGCGTGGGAAGGGTTCAGCCTGTTCGCGCACGCCGGCTTGTGCGATGCATCGTCGCCGCTTGCGTTGCTGCGCTTTGCGTGGCGCAGGGATGCGCAGCCGCCGGCCTGGCTGAGCGCATGCGACGCAGCCGGGAACCGCGACGACGCGATGCAGGTTGTTGCCCGCCTTCCGGACTTCTATCAGGAGCAGACATGGTCATCTGGTTGAGAAATGCACATGACGAAGGCGCTGCCGAGCCGGCGCTGCAGGCGGTCGGCCTGGACGGCGACATCGTGCGGCGCGAAGCATTCGCGCAGCTGGTCGAGCTCGACGACGGTCATGCCATGCTGCGCGACCGGCGGCGCGACGTGCTGGCGATCGCGCGTGACGAGGCCGCGCGGATCGTCGCGGCGGCGCGGGCCGAGGCGGACACGATCCGCGCCGGCGCGCAGGACGAATTCGATACCGGCCAGCGGCGCGGTTATGAAGCCGGTCGTCAGGACGCGCTCGCGCACTGGTACCGGGAGACGGCCGAATCGCTCGCGCGGCGGCGCGATCTCGAGATGTCGCTGCGCCGTCGCATGGCTGACATCGTCGTACTGGCCGTCGAGAATATCGTCGCGAGCGAGCGGCCGGAGGCGCTCTTCGCGCGTGCGGCCGACTCCGTCGATCGCATCGTCGACGCAAGCTGCCACTTGCGCGTGCGCGTCCATCCGGACCAGCACGCGCTCGCGGCCGCCGCATTCGAACGGGCGGCGGCCGGATGGCAAGAGCGCGGCCGGCCCGTGCCCATCACCGTGATCGCCGATCGCGCGCTGACGCCCGGCGCCTGCGTATGCGAAACCGACATCGGCCTGATCGACGCGAGCCTCGGCGCGCAGATCGATGCGGTGCGTCTCGCGGTGACGCGCGCGTTGCAGCGCACGGAGGACGCCGGCGACCGGCCGCACGAGGCCGCCGCCGCGGAGCATACCGATGCCGATGCCGAGGCCGGGTCCGACGTCGTTGCCGGCGACCGGATGCGCGACGATTCGTCGTTCGACCTGCGCGAACTGCAGCCAGATACCGAACGGGAGTTCGCATGAAGCCGGACGGCGCGTACGCGGCGTTCGCGCAAGACGCCGCCGAATGCGCGCGGCTGCATACGTTCGCCGATTCGCTCGCGCAGGAACTGGGCCAGGGCGCGGCGCGGCCGAGCGGCAAGGTGCTCGAGGCGATCGGCACGCTGATCCGGGTCGGCGGCATCGACGTGCGGCTCGGCGAGCTGTGCGAGTTGCGGACCCCGCGCGGCACGTTGATGCAGCTTGCGGAAGTGGTGGGCTTCGCACGCGATACGGTGCTGCTGTCGCCGTTCGGGCAGCTTGCGGACCTGTCGCGCGAGACGCGGGTCGTCGCGCTGCGCCGCCCGCTCGAGGTGCCGGTGGGCGACGCGCTGCTCGGTCGCGTGATCGACAGCCTCGGGGCGCCGCTCGATCACCGCGGGCCGATCGATGCGAAGGCGTTCCGGCCGATCTACGCGCCCCCGCCCAATGCGATGAGCCGGCCGCTGATCGAGCGTCCGCTTGCCACCGGCGTGCGCGCGGTCGACGGCATGATGACGCTCGGGGAAGGGCAGCGCATGGGCATTTTCGCGCCGGCCGGCGTCGGCAAGAGCACGCTGATGGGGATGTTCGCGCGCGGCACCGACTGCGACGTGAACGTGATCGCATTGATCGGCGAGCGCGGGCGCGAGGTGCGCGAGTTCGTCGAGCAGATTCTCGGCACGGCCGGCATGGCCCGTTCGATCGTCGTCTGCGCGACGTCGGACCGATCGTCGATAGAACGCGTCAAGGCCGCCTACGCGGCCACTGCGATAGCGGAGCATTTCCGCGACGCGGGCAAGCGCGTGCTGCTGATGATGGACTCGCTGACCCGGTTCGCACGCGCGCAGCGCGAGATCGGCCTGGCCGCCGGCGAACCGCCGGCACGTCGCGGCTTCCCGCCGTCGATCTTCGCCGAATTGCCGCGTCTGCTGGAGCGCGCGGGCCTGTCGGAGCGCGGCTCGATCACGGCGCTTTACACGGTGCTGGCCGAAGACGAATCGGCCAGCGACCCGATCGCCGAGGAGGTGCGCGGCATTCTGGATGGACACATGGTGCTGTCGCGGGACATCGCCGCGCGCAACCAGTATCCGGCGATCGACGTCGGTGCCAGCCTGTCGCGCGTGATGCCGCAGGTGACCGAGCCGGCGCATCGCGAGGCGGCGGGGCACGTGCGCAGCCTGATGGCGAAATACCGGGACATCGAAACGCTGCTGCAACTCGGCGAGTATCGCGAAGGCGGCGATCCGCTGGCCGACGAGGCCGTGCGCAAGCGCGATGCGATCCACGCGTTCCTGTGCCAGCGGACCGACGAACCGAGTCGCCAGGCGGACACGCTGGCGGCGCTCCGGACACTGTATCTGGACTGATGCGGCCGACGGCCGGCAATCGAAGGGAGCACGGACCATGCAGGATCGGAGCAGCAGGGCCTTTCGCGTCGTGGTGCGGCGTCTCGAGCGCGTCGACGCGAGCCTGCGCGAAACACTGGGCGAACGGATCGACCTGCTCGACGACGCCCGGGCGCGCCTGGACGAGCATCAAGATGCCATGGCGCGCGCGCGCGGCGAACTGGCGCGTCAGGACGAACGGATCGAGGGCCTGGTCGGCGGCGGCCGGCCCGTGCGCATCGACGACTTGCTCGGATGGCAGGCGCAGCGTTCGCGTCATGCCGCGGAGCTTGATTCGATGCGGACGGTACTGAACGCGTTGCACGACGAGATTGCGGGAATCGACGACGAGATCGCGCGAACGCGCGGCGAGATCGTCCGGAACGACGCCCGCATCGCACTGTGCAGGAAACGTCTTGCCGCGCTGCAGGCACAAGCCCAGCTGTACCTGGACGACATGGCGGACGAAGAAACCGAAGAGGGCGTGGTGGCGCGCATGCTGGCGCGGCGCCGCGCGCAACCCGATGCGCCCACCCGGAGATCGCGATGAACGTATTCGAGAGCGGCATTCCGCAGTTCGGCGGCGTGCTGATGCAGTTCTTCACGCTGGTCGGGCTGTGCGGCGTCCGCCTGCTGGTCATCATGATCGTCTTTCCGCCGACGTCCGACCAGGTTCTGCAAGGGACCACACGCAATGCGATCGTGATGCTCTGGGGCGCGTACATCGCCTTCGGCCAGCAGGCGCTGATGCCCGCGCTGAGCGGCTGGCATCTCGTGCTGCTCGGCGCGAAGGAAGCGCTGATCGGGCTCGTGATGGCGTTCGTCGCATCGCCCGTGTTCTGGGTCGCGGAATCGGTCGGCACCTACATCGACGACCTGACCGGCTACAACAACGTGCAGATGTCGAACCCGAGCCAGGGACAGCAAAGCTCGTTGATGGCGACGCTGATGAGCCAGTGCGCGTCCGTCGCGTTCTGGACGCTCGGCGGGATGACCTTGCTGCTCGGCGCGCTGTTCGAGTCGTACCGGCTGTGGCCGCTCGACAGCATGACGCCCGTGCCCGCCGCGCTGGTGCAGCTGTTCGTGATGCAGCAGACGGATTCGCTGATGGAAACGGTCGCGAAGGTCGCGGCGCCGGCGTTGCTGCTGTTGCTGCTCGTCGACGTGGGCCTCAATCTCGTCAGCAAGACCGCGCAGAAGCTCGATCTCGTGTCGCTCGCGCAGCCGGTCAAGGGCGGGCTCGCGGTGCTCGCGATCGCGCTGCTGATCGGCACGTTCATCGGCGAGGTGCGCGATCAGGTGGCGCTCGTGCACATCGGCGAGCAGATTCGGGCGCTGGCGACGTCTGACGGGCGGCATTGACGGAAGCGGGAGCGTTCCGGCCGGCCAGGGCCGGCACGCGTCGGGCGCTTCGGCCGGCCGACCGCTAGAACGCGCCGGCGACGCGCGCGGCGCCCAGGCCCGTTCCCACGAGTACCGACGCGATCCGCACGGCGGAGTCGATCTGATGCCGGATGATCGCCTTCTTCCGGCTGCGATCGCTTTCCACCGCGTTCGCGATGCGGATGTGGAGATCCGCCATGTTGCGGACAAACAGCGGTTTGCTGTGACGCCCCTGAACGAACAGGCGAATGTATTCTTCCGCCATGTGTTCGAATTGCGGCACCACGTTCTGCATGTAACCGCTGCCTTTCCCGCTGTAGGGCAGCCGGGTCATGGTCAGCTCATTGTCGCGGGATTCGACCATTTTCTCGATCTCGCTGAGGGCCGCGGCCGTGGTCGCCTTGAGGTCGATCGACCGTTGCTCGAACGACTGCCATTTGCCGGTCACGCCGTTGTACGCGACAACGGCCTTCGCGCGTGCCGCGGTGTCGTCGGCGGACGCGCCGTGCGGTTTGATCGTGACCTCGCCGTAGAGCTGGTTGGTATTGGAAGACCATTCGAAGTTCGTCCAGTAGTCTCCTTGTTTCCCGGCCACCTCGATGATGTAGGTGGTGGCGCCCGTTCCGGATGCCGAGTGCAACCCCAAATCGCGGATTTCCTTGATCCTGGCGTGCTTCCATTCGTCGACGGCCGTCGCCTGGTCCGGAGCGTGTGTCGTCTTGACAGCCTCGTAGTGCGCAGGGAATGCAGGCAGTCCGGCAGAAGGTGCGGGTCGCGTCGAGGGCGCCTCGATCACGCGGTAGAGCGCTGCGTTGCGGGACGGATCGGCCGACGGAAGCGGCTTGACTTGCGTGACGCCGTTGCCCGTCAGCAAGGCTGCCGTGCCGACATCGGCGGCATGCTCATCCAGGAAGGCAGCGGCGGCGCTCGCCGCCAGTGTCCAGGCAGATCGTGTGCCGGCGGCGGGGATGCCCGCGCTCGCAACTTGCGCATAGGCGAGCTGTCGTGCCCGGGTGATGGCCGGTTCGCCGGGTTCGGTACCCCAACCGTCCGTCAGCAGATGCGCTGCAACCAGTGAATCCTGATCGCTGGCGCCGGCCAGCGCGGCAAGATGCGCGGTCGTGGCCGAGTGGCGGGCCATGGCCTGATTGCCGTCCGCGCGGAACGTCTCGCATGCCGCTTGCGCCGCGATCATGGCGGCGCCCTGCCGGGTCGGCGCGGCGTTGCGCGCATCGGTCAGGGCCCGCAGGATGACGTCGCGACGCCGCCACTGCTGGTCGTCGTCGTCGACGAGCGAGACCTGGCGGGTGGCGTTGAGATGGCTTTTCAGGACTTTGTCGTAGGCTTCCTGCACCTTCTGAAGATCGATACGCTCCCGGACGAGACGCTTCTCGTACGCGACACGCAGACGATCCTGGTCCTCCCCCGAAGCAGCGGACGTGTGCCGGCCCGCAAGCGAAAACGGCATCCAGGTCGGGCGGGACGTGCGATGTTCCGGCGGTTGCTCGGCCAGCACGGTTGCAACGCTTTCCTGCGCGCGAGCGAGGGCGGCCTCCGCTTGTCGGAGGGCTGCTTCGGTTCGGCTCGCGTCCTCTCGCAGCGACCGGATCGCGCGTTGTGCTGCGTCATCCGCGGCCGCGACGATGTGTGCGGCCGACGTCTTTTCGATGAACAGTCCCCGAGCGGCCGTGTTGATGGCCGTGAGGTCCGGCCCCAGTGCGCGTCGGTCGATGGCCTCGACGGTCTCACGCATGCCCGCGAGATTCCGGGTTGCGTCGTCGTACGCCTGCGTGATCGCACGAAGTCGTCGGACCGTCGCATGATCCTGGCCGGGGGAGTGCATCGATTCGGCGGTGCGCACGACGGCCTGCGCGACGCGCGCTGCCGTGGCCGGGTCGTACCCGGCCCTGCGTATCAAGCCGGCGCTTGCACCGGCCGCGGCGTAGCCGGCCGGGCCGTCCGCGCCCAGGTCGGTCCGGGCATGCAACGCGAGCTGCTCGGCGAGCGCGATCGCTTCTTGCGCGGGCATGCCGGCGCGGAACGCGTGAATCGCGGCGGCCTTCACGGGCTCGAGGCCGGTCGAGCCGCCCCATCGGTGTTCGAGCTGCGCGACGATCGCCGTTTCGAACGGATCGGCGCAGACGGCAGGGCTGGCAAGCTGAATCGTCTCGCCCGCGCTCAGATCGGCGGTCAGCAGGCAATGCCGATCTTCGGCCGGATTGGCGCCGACGACCCGCTCGATCACGACCGGCGCGGATGGGCCGTCGATGGCGGGTGCGGTCATCAGCCTGGCCCGGCAGAACTCGCGTGTCCCGATCCGCACGATGCCGGATGACGATGGCGGATGATTCAGTGCGTCGAAGGCGTCCGCGGCGAGCCAGTTGGCCGAAGCCTTGGCGGGCTCCTGGCCGGACACGACCCATTCGCCGTTGGACATCGTGAAGAGCTCGATCGTCGTATCGAGCGAGAGATCCGTGGAGACAGGATGAAACCCGCTAAATGTTCCGGACTTACTGGTTTCGCCGGCACGCTCGGCGATCACCCGGACGCGATCCGTGTTTCCTTCGGCAGACCGAAGCGTCATCGTCCGAATGACAAAATGTCGGTTGCCGACGGTGATCGTCGGCGCTTCGTCGTTCCCCTGACCGTTCCTGATCTTCGGTCGCAACATGGTGAAGTCGACGCAATCGGCCACGGCACGCTTCACCGATGACAGGCCAACCCGTTCGGCGATTCGGCTCGACAGTCCGGCGATCGTGCGCATCGCATTGGGAGATCGATCGACCTTGGCGGGCTGCCTGAGTTCGGAAGCCGTACCCGAGCGCGGTGCCGACGCGATATGCGCGCCATCGGCAGGCGGAACGGGCGACGAAGCCTCGCGGTGGTTTGGCCGCAGACCTGCCAGGCACACGGAGAACCCGACGCGTGCCGGGCTGGACGCGGATCCGGACGCGCGCGGCGCTGCGTCGGCGGCCGGGTCGTCGATCGCGGTATACGGATCGGCTTGTATGGGCGAGAGCGTTCTCATGTGCGATCGGATGTTCGACGAACGGGCTGGCGGGCATGGCGCGCGTGAGGCGTGCGGGATACCGGATGATGTTCATGATTCGGTGCGCTCCTGACCGGCCGGGACCGGTGCATGCCGCAACGCAAGCCGATGCGCGATGCGCGGCGCGGTATCGTGCGCGCCGCGGGTGATGGCGAACAGCAGCGCGTCGCCTGCGACGAGGTTGCGATTGGGGCGGGGCTCCCAGTTCGTCAGCCGGCCCTCGAGGGTAAATCCGAGCCGGGACATCGTGCTGGCCGCGTTGCCTTCGGGTGCGCAATAGGCATGGATGCGGCATAGCTGCGGCTGCGCCAGCAGCCAGTCGACCAGCCGCAACAACGCGGCCAGTCCGGCACGCCGTCGACGATGGCCGTCGCGGCGGCTCGTGACGACGCCGATCTCGGCGCGCGGCGGCGTGGGCGCGAGATCGATCGCGGCGACGAGGCGGCCGCTGCGCCGGTCCTCCAGCGCCCAGGTGAAGCGCGTCCTGCTGGCCCAGCCGAGGCGGCAATGCCGGATGAACGTGCGCGTCTGCGCGACGCTGCGATGTGTTGGAAACGGCAGCCATTCCGTCACGACAGGGTCGCCGAGCAACGCTTCGAACAGTGCGTCGGCATCGTCGTCGACGAACGGCCGTAGCCGCAATTCGTCGGTTTCGATGATCGTCGGCGGACAAAAGGCAGGCATCGGCGCTCCCTCCTTCAGCGGGCGAGTGTCTCGGACGGCGTTTCCTTGAACATCTTCCGATAGCCGTTCAGGAGTGTGGAGCGATGTTGCACGCCCCAGCGGTTGGCCACCTGCAGCACGCTCGGGGCGTGCGTGTCGTCCGCCATCAGTTCGTCGCGAATGTGTTCCATCCGCCGGCGGCGAATCAGCTCGCTCGGCGTGATGCCGAGATGGGCCTTGAACGCGAGTTGCAGCGCGCGTTCGGTGACGCCGATGTGCGTGGCGACCTCGCGCACGGACAGGTCCGGGCGGTCGAGGCATTCGATCAGGTAGCGGTACGCGCGGCGATACTTTCCCGGCAACCGCGCGCTGATGTCGTCAGCGACAGGTTGTGCGCGCTCGGCGGACACGGACGACAGCAGCGAACCGTCCTCGCGCACGTGCTTGATCGAGAGCAGCGCATACCGGCCATACAGCTGCGAATAGTCCTGCAGACGCCCCTGCTGCTGACGAACCTTCGATTGGCAATAGAGGTACTCGAGATACCAGCGCGCATGCTGGTTGCCGGGCATCGATGCGTCGTTGAACATGCGCAGCATCGTTTCGGCGATCCGGGTCGCCTTGCCCGCCAGCGCGGCGAGCGCGACTTCCAGGCGCAGCGCGCGATGGTAGTCGTGCAGGCCGGCCCCGACGCTCCAGCGCAGATACACGTCGATCCGCTCCAGAACCGCCTCGCTACCGCGCGAGAGCGCCTGCAACTGCTGAAGATAGTCGGCGCGCTGCGCGAGCACGGCGATCATCGGCGTCTGTTCGTCGGACAACGCGGGCATGCCGCCGACATCGTTCACCGCCGGCTCGAGGATGACCGAGTGCCAGTAGATGTGGTCGGCGATCGGCTCGCAGGCGCGCAGGTGGTATTGCGCGAGCAGATCCCGGCGCAATGCATCCACCAGTCGGCGCCAACGCTTGTCTGTCGCGGCGACGGCAAGCTCCGACATCATGTCGAGGCGCGCGCGCGCGCCGTCGAGGCGGCCGAGATGGAACAGCACGAGCGTCGCGCCGACGTGGCTTTCGAGACGTTGCGCCGGCGACGCTTCGTCGTCGTCGGCAATGCGCTTGAAGCACATCAATGCGGTGCCGAACCGGTTCCGGAACAGCGCCTGCCAGGCTGCATTGCGGCTCAGTACCGCCCGGATCGCGATGCGCTCGCCATTCAGCGCCTTCTGCACGCGACGATAGGTTTCTTCCGCGTCTTCATGGCGCCCCAGAACGAGCTGGACGTCCGCATACGCCTGCAATGCTTCGAAGTCCGGTGCGCCCGAGGGCCGTTCCGCGTCGGCGCGATTGGCGGCGATGTTCGCCGCGTCGAGGAACTGGCCTGCGAACATCTTGGTACAGAACGCCGACGACGTATCTGCCGACGACAAGGCCGATGCGATAGCGAAATAGAGAGTGGACGGCATGGCGTGCTCCTGTCGGATAAGCGGTTGAGGTGCGATCGGGTGACAGTCGTTTGTCGAGTACATCGTTGCACCCGGGGTCCGGGTGTTCGGCGATCTTTGACGTTCTGTTACCGTTGGCACGCCGCTTCGGCGCCGCGAACGCGCACGGCAGGCGGCCGTGGCGCCGCGGAGCGACGCGCGAACCGTTACGCATCCGGGATGCCTGGTGCAGGCTTACTTCCTCGAAAGCTCCTCGAGCTTGTGTGCGGCCTTAACCATGATTTGCAGGACGGCGTTGACCGTCGACAGGATGAAGTCGGCGAACTGGCCTGCCATATTCGTGAATTGCGGTGCCCGCCGCAGCATCTGATGCCGATCCGCCGGTCGCCGGGTCGGCGCGACCTCGGAGGGGGGAGACGTCGTCTGCAGCAGGGGCTCGAATGGCGCATTCGGATAATGCGCATGAAACCCGGGCGGCGGGCCCGGCGGTGGATCGTAGCGATGAGCGCCATTGGATTCGGACCACTGCGGCGGTGGTCCCGGCGGCGGATCGTAGCGCTGCTGCGGCGGTTGCCCCGACGGATTTGCGTGGAGCTGATGCGGGGGTGGGCCAGGCGGCGGGGCGTACCGCTTTACGGTTTCCCCGGTCGGTTCGTTCGTTCCCGCCGGATCGGGCGTGGTCGGTGCCGATTTCGCTTGGCTGTCGATATGAGCCGACGTCGGGCGGGAACCCGGGGGCGAGGACAAACGAAAAGCGCCGAGCTCGGACGGGTGCGCCAACCTGGGTTGCGGCTGGGCGATCGGACGCGGGTCGTCGGTTGGCGTCGATGAGCCGGACGAACCCGCTCTGGTTGCCTGCAACCGGCGTACGGATACCGAGCTCGGTGAACGGGAGCTAGCCGTTCGTGTACGTTGAAGTCCCGTCAGCATCGGCGAAGACGACAACGATCGCGACGACGGGCGCGACGATGCGCTGTCGGCATGGCCCGCGGAATCCGGTCCGACATGGTCTCCGACGGGTAGGACGTCGCGTGTCGAAGGCGACGGGCTATGGATTTGTGCCACGTGATTCTCCCTGCACAGGAATGGGACGGCGTGAGCCGGTGTCGCGGTTATAACCCCGTGTGGCCGCTCGTCGCGCGGGCGGGACGAAGTCTCGCGGTGTCACGCGAACGGCACGCCATCGAATCGCGCCGAGGGCACGTCGCGTCTTCGTGCCCGCGAAGCGACAGGCGTCGATCCGAAACGCGCGGCACGTTGCGGCAATGGCGCGATGGACCTCGATCATGGCCGTGGGTACTTTTCATCCGGCACGGCGGCCGTGCACGGTGCGCGTCTTGCCCGTGCTCGCCGCCGGGGCGTGGATCGGGCTGCGCGAACGTTGTGCGGCCCATGCCGACCATTCGACCCATGGGATCCGACATGACTCGTCGACATTTCCAGCCGCCGCGGCGACGGACACGCGGCGGCCGTTGCGGCGTCGCGCGCGGTATGGCTGTCGCCGCCGTGCTGCTCTGTTGCCTGAACCCGTGCGCGTTCGCGGATTGCTTCGATGCGGCGGCGAACTATCAGGGCGTCAGTGCCTACGTGTTGCGTGCGATCGCATGGGTCGAATCGCACGGCAACCCGGCGGCCGAACATCGCAACGCAAACGGCTCGATCGATATCGGGGAACTGCAGATCAACTCGATTCATCTGCGCGAGCTGGCCGGCTTCGGCATCGATGCGCAGTCGCTGCGCGACGAGTGCGTGAACATCTACGTGGCCGCCTGGCATCTGAAGAAGCAGATGCTGAAGCATGGCAACACCTGGGAAGCCGTCGGCGCCTACCACTCCGAGACGCCGAAGCTGCGCGATGCCTATGTTCGCCGGATTCGACAGACGCTGACGCGATGGGGTACCGGGCCGGCGCAGTTCGAACCGTGAGCCGGCGACGGCGCGCGGACGCTTGCGGCGGCATGCGCCGCGCTTCGCTTCACGACAAGAGGACCGAAATCATGACATTCATTCGAAATGCCTGGCATATCGCGGCATGGCGTCACGAGCTGTCGACGGGGAAGGGGCTCGGGCGCACGCTGCTGGGTGAACCCGTGATGCTGTTCCGCGACGCGCAGCACGGTGCGCGCGCACTGTCGGACC
This sequence comes from Burkholderia sp. Bp9140, assembly GCF_003853425.1. Lineage (NCBI taxonomy): Bacteria > Pseudomonadati > Pseudomonadota > Betaproteobacteria > Burkholderiales > Burkholderiaceae > Burkholderia > Burkholderia sp. Bp9140. The sequence continues at coordinate 18,104 of NZ_QTPQ01000023.1, read as the reverse complement.
GTTGCCCGCACCGCTTCGCGCCGCTTCACAAGGGCGACGTCCGCGACGGGACGGTGGGCTGCCCCTATCATGGCCTGCGCTTCGACGGCACGGGCCGGTGCACGCACAATCCGCACGGCGACGGCCGCATTCCGGCTGCCGCGCACGTGCGCAGCTTTCCGGTGATCGAACGCCATGGCGCGGTCTGGATCTGGATGGGCGACGCGGCGCTGGCCGACGCGGGCGCCTCGTTGCCGGACTTCTCGTTCATCGATCCCGAGGACAACGAGGTGAGCACCGGTTATCTAACCACGCGCGCGCACTATCAATTGAGCGCGGACAACCTGCTCGACCTCAGCCATTTCCAATACCTGCATCCGGGCACGCTCGGCAGCGATGCGATCGCGCGCGATCCCGGCCGCGTCGAGCAGAGCGGCGACACCGTGCGCGCGTCGCGGCGAACGCAAGCGGAACGGCTGCCGGCATTCGTGGCGCGTGCCTTCGGCGTGCCCGACGGCGTGCGCGCGGATCGCCATCTGGAAGTACGGTGGGATCCACCCGGGCTGCTCGCGATCGACGTCGGGGTTTGCCTGACCGGCGCGAAGCACGGGCGCGTGTCGCGCTCCGCCCATCTGCTGACGCCCGAGACGGACGCGAGCACGCATTATTTCTTTGCGTTCGGGTTGCCGAAGGCGCTCGGCCCCGCGGCGCGCGCGCTGGTCGATTACGCGGTCGCGGGGCTGATGGTGCCGTTTCGCGACGAAGATCTCCCGATGCTGGAGGCACAGCAGGCCGCGTTGGCCGGAACGGATTTCTGGGCACGGCGGCCGGTGTTGCTGCCGACCGACGCGGGGGCGATTCGCGCCCGGCGGATCGTCGAGCGCCGAATCGCCGAAGAGGCGCGTCGCGACGGTGAATGAGAGGTCGGCCCTTGCGGGCGCGCGGCCGGCGTGGTGACGATCCGGCCTGAAACGCGCCGGTTCCACGGTGCCCGATTGCCCCGAAGACACGCTCGCGCGCACTGCACGCGAGCGCCATGCATCGTCAGTTGAACTGGCCCAGCCATTGCCCGCCGATGCTCATCGGGCTGATCCACGGGCTCATGATGTTCTGGGCCGAATGACTCTCGGTCGGATCGAGCGCGACGCTGAGCGGATTCTTGAACGCGCCGCCGAACGAGAAGACCTGCGATGCGATATATTCGCGGCCGGCCTTCTTCGGATCGGAGGAATCGCCGTCGAGTGCGCCGCCCGTCTGGTTCGCGATCGCGTAAGCGCCTGCCGATGTGCCGTTGTGGCCTTTCGACGTGAAATCGTACTCGTGCGCGGCGGGCCCTTTCGTCAGCAGGGCAGAGGCCTGTTCCTTCGTGATGTCGCCCCGGTTGATCGCCATCTGCAGCTGATTGATGACCTGCTTCTTCTGCTTCGGATCGTTCGCGCTCTTGTCGAATTGCTTGGCGGCATCCGGGTTCTTCTTTTCCCAGTCCTTGAGCGCAGACTGGTACTGCGGGTTGTTTTCACCCGGCGTCATCGCGTTCTTCATGTCCTCGGTGAATTGCTTGGTGTATTTCTTGACGTTGTCGTCAATGAACTTCCGCGCGTCGTCTCCGTACGTGTTGGCGTTGTTCGTGATGGATTTGTTCCAGTCCCCGACGTTCGGAGGATTGGTGGCATTGGGCATTTCGACGGACATGGCATTCTCACTGGAGTTGAAAAGGTGCGAACCTGCCTTGTTTCAGGCGGATGTACGCATCGACAATCTAGCCAAGATCGCCGTGATTCGATAAACCGTTGCGAAGCGGGTGAGTTCCATGCGAACACCGGGCAGCTTCCGATTCGGGCGCGGTTTCGCCGTGGCGCAGGCGGTTCGTAACAGAATGTGGAATTCGCAATCCTGCGCACCGCGCGTCGTTAGACTGGCGGCAAGCTTTGGGAGACGACGATGAACACCTGGGTGGTTGGCGCGGTCGCGATTTGCATGCTGGGCTTTTGCGCATTGGCCCGGTCGATGATGATCCATTGGCGTGAGACCCGGATGCTTTCGCGTCTCTATCCGGATGAACAGGCCACGAGATCTCGGCGTATTCCGGCGGTGCGCTCCCCGCGCTGACCGTCGTTCCACCGGCGTGGTGGCGGCATCGGCTGGATGCCTGTCCGCCTGCCGCGTTTTCCAGGTTCGCGTCTCCGGACGTTCGCGCATCGATATCCCGTTTCGTCTCTCCGACGCGAGGCCGACGGCAGTGCACGTAGCATCCGCACCATCCATTCGGTTCTTCCATCAAGGGACATTCGCCATGTCATCGTCGGTTCATTCTGCCTCGTCAATCCCCGCCGCGAGTTTCGTTCGGGAAGAGGCCGTGTCGTCCGGACCGTCGTCCGCGCCTCATGCACAGCACTCCATGGAAAGAAGCTCGGACATTGCATCATCGCCGCTGTCCAGGCTGCCGTCGCGCAGCGCGCGGACGTCCATGCCGACCGCCTCAGGAGGCCAAAACACGTCGCGCGTAACGAGTCGCTCGAGGTCGACGCGACGGCTTGGTCCTTCCGATGCCACGAGCGTGCGCAGTGTCGAACGGTCGATCGAAATGACCAGCCTCTCTCGCACGACCTCTCTCGCTCGTTCTCATTCGAGCACCGAATCGAGCGACGACGAGATCACGCTCAAGATGCCACCGCCTTGCGGCGGCCCGCTGACGCTCGGTGAAGACGGAAACCTGCGCTGCGATCACGACCAGGGCGTGCAGGCCATGCTCGAGTTCATCGACAGCCTGGATTCCTCTGCCGTCAGGGGCGCGGAGCTCTCGCACGACGCGCGGATCCACGTCGAATGGGACGGGAACCTGATGGAGAAGATGGACGCATTCATGAAACTCGCAGGCGGCAACTTGCTGTTGGCCACCGATCTGTTGCGCGATGCCATTGCGAAAGGGGAGCACGCATTCACGCCAGAGGCTCGCGTGCCGGGGACGACCCAGCATCCGACCGAATTCCTGCGCGACATCGGCCTGCGCATTCATGTGACGCCGGATACCACCGGCGTCGCCTCGCGCCTGCAAGCGGTGCTGACGGAGCAGTCCGACGATCCGGTCAGGAAGGCGCGGATCGCCAAATTCCGCGGTGATTTCGGTGCCATGTCGCTGCTGTCGCTTGCGACCAACAAGGATTTCAAGAAGGAATTGCTATATGGCCTCGCCGCCAGCCTGGCCGGAACCGGTGCGATCGGCGCGGCCTTCGATTACGGCATCTGGAACAGCGTCAAGAATGCCATGGGGCCCGATAACGCAGCCAAATACGGCCCCTACATCGATTCGGTGACGCCGCTGTTCGCCGAAACGTTCGATTCGGCGGTCATCGCGCGGTTGCTGGTGGCGATGAAGGGCGGCGAATTCATGCCGAAGAACTTCAACGAGTTGCTGGACAACCTCAAGGACGCGGGCTATTCCGGCTCGGTCGCGGCGATCGGTTCGATTCCTAACAATGTCGTACGCGACATGGCCAAAGCGGCGAGAGACAGCGGCTGGCATGGTTTGGCCGTCAGTCTGCTGGTGGTGAAACAGCTTACCAACCTTCTCGCGACGTGGACGTCCGGCGCGATGGTTCCGCTGGATGCAATGAAGGACCACGCGAAACTGGTCGACGCCAAGATCGGCTTGATGCGTGACGGGACGATTCCGCAGCCGACCGCGGGCGATGTAAGCAAGCACGTTCGCGATGAGGCGTTCAACACCTTGCGCGCGGCCCGTGGAACCGGATCGTCGATCCGTTCGATGGCGATCGGCGGCGAAATTGCGGCAACGCTTGGTCTGACGTTGTCCGTGCTCGAGCACTACGGCGTCATCCCGAGCTCGGTGGAGCAGCTGATTACGCTGATATACTCGACGCCGACCGAAGTCATCAGCATGCTGTCCACGATGGCGATCGAAAAGTGGGTGGGCGCCGAGGCGGACCAGACGGCCGCCCGGATCACCACCGACAGCGCCAAGCAAAGCGGCATGCTCGGCCAGATTGCACGATCGGACAGCACGTCCCTTGCCGATCTCGACCGGATCGCGCGGCCCGATGGCGAGCGCAATGCGCAACTGGGTTATGTCGTGACGTTGGGGCTCGGCGGCGTGATGGGGTTGGTGGAAAAGGGAGCCGGCGTTGGCGGGCAATATATGCGCATGCTCGCAAGCGGCATGCAGGCATTGTCGGGCGCGGCACACGAGGGGGCGCGCAGGCCGATCGAGCGAGGCGCCGCATGGACAGCCGAGATGATTGCCGGAACATTTGCCCCGGTTCTAACCCCGCTCGGGGAGGCCATGCGCGCGGGGACCGTCGCAGCCGGAACCTACGCGCTCAGGCCGGCTGCCAACGGCGTCGCGATGGCCTTCGATGGGCTTGCACGCGGACCCGAAGCGGTCGCCAACCTCACGCGCTTGAGGAATCGACATCCAGACGCGCGGCCTGGCGACGATATGGTTTGACGCATTTCGAGCCGGTCGCGGGCGCGGTGTACACGTTGCGGCTGCGCTGTTGGCGAAGGCGACGATATATGCGATCTCTCGCGATATGCTGAATGTGTTTGTTCATCTCGGCGACAAACGGGACGCAGGAAAGACCGCGCTGAACCGAAACGCCGCGCTGGTGACGAACACGTTGGCTGCGCTCGCCATCAGGTTCATGCTCCCGGCTTTCGTCGGTACGGCGAGTGCGTCGCCGCGGCGGCAAATGCCACACACGATATCGAGGCCGGGGGCCCGGATCGGCCGTCTGACGCGAAGCGACGTGACGCGCGCAAGCGCTTGCCTGTCCCGGTTGACGGCAGGCGCGCGCCGATTGCGACGCGCGGCGATCGCGGCACGTCACGATCTCGCCGCAGCCTTCGCTTCCAGCATCTTCACGAGCAGATGGAGCGTCTGATTGACCGGCGTGTCGATGCGTGCGGCCACACCGCGCTGCACGATCGCGCCGTTCAGATGGTCGATTTCGCCGGGTTTGCCGCGTGCCAGATCCTGCGCCGTCGACGAATACTGGCCCGGCGGAATCGTCGCTTCGATCTGCGCGACGATTTCCGCCGGCTGGTCGGCGAAACGGACGCCTTCGGCCGCGGCGACGGCGATGCATTCGGCGACGACCGCGCACATCGTTGCGCGCAATGCATCGCGATGCGACATCTCGCCCAGCGGCAGATGCACGATCGCGGAAATCGCGTTGTATGCGCAGTTGAGAATGAGCTTGCGCCAGAGTGCCGCGCGCACATCGTCGGCTATCCGCGTGGGAACGTTCGCCGCGCGCAGCACCTGCGCGAGCCGTTCGCTGGACGGCGACGCTTCGATCGCGAGATCGCCGCGGCCATGATGCAGCAGATGCCCGGGGCCGGCCATCTCGCTCGCCACATAGACGGCCGCGCAAATGACCGGCCGGGATAGCTCGGCACGCAACAGGGCCACGTTGTCGACGCCATTTTGCAGACTGACCACGATGGCTTCCGGCGCCAGTACATCGCGCAACCCGCGCGCGGCTTCGGCGGTATCGCCCGATTTCACGCATACGAAGACCACGTCGGCCGACCCGGCCGCGTCGATAGCGGTCGAAGCATTGGCGCGCACGCGCTTGTCGAACGCGCGCGTCTGAATGCGCAATCCGTGGTCGCGGATCGCGTCGACATGCGACGGACGGCCAATGAACACGACATCGTGGCCGTGCAGGGCGAGCATGCCGCCGAAGTAGCAGCCGACCGCGCCGGCGCCCAGGACTGCAAACCGCATGATATCTCCGAGGGAATCGATGAACCCGTCACGTGCGAACGAGCTGCAACGGGGAGACAGGCACGCCGGCCCGTCTACCTGCGTCCAACACGCGAGCCCGCTGGTTTATTCCCGCCATCACCGTGATGCCGACAAACCGATGCGTGATGGAATGATCCGAATCCGTCGCGTGTTGTGGGAGGTGGCACGTCGTCGGATCGGCATGCCGTCCCGAAACCCAACCTCTTCCAGGAATGAATTCATTGAACGCGTCTCCGATTCCGCTTGCGCCGCACCGTCCGCTGACAGGCGGCGACCACCGGACGCTGGTGCTCGCCGCGCTGGGTGGCGCACTCGAGTTTTACGACTTCGTGATTTACGTGTTCTTCGCGACGGTCATCGGGCAACTGTTCTTCCCGCAATCGATTCCAGACTGGTTGCGCCAGGTGCAGACCTTCGGCGTTTTTGCGGCAGGCTATCTCGCGCGGCCTCTCGGCGGCGTGATCATGGCGCATTTCGGCGATCTCGTCGGCCGCAAGCGCATGTTCACGATGAGCGTCATGCTGATGGCCCTGCCCACGCTGACGATGGGGCTGTTGCCGACCTACGAGTCCCTTGGCGTCGCCGCACCCGTGCTGCTCCTGCTGTGCCGCGTGCTGCAAGGTGCAGCCGTGGGCGGCGAGGTGCCCGGCGCGTGGGTGTTCGTGTCCGAGCATGTGCCGCCGCGGCATGTCGGCTACGCCTGCGGTCTGCTGACGGGCGGCCTCACCCTTGGCATCCTGCTCGGCTCGCTGATCGCGGCAGCGATCAATCAACACTACTCGCATGCTGCCATCAGCGCTTATGCGTGGCGGATTCCCTTCGTGGTCGGCGGCCTGTTCGGGATCCTCTCCGCAGTGCTGCGACGCTGGCTCGATGAAACGCCCGTGTTCGTCGAAATGAAGTGCAGCCGGGCGCTGGCCGGCGAGGTGCCGTTGAAGGCGGTGTTGCGCGATCACGGCAGGGCAGTGCTGGTTTCCATGATGCTCACGTGGACGCTGACCGCCGCGATCGTCGTCGTGATCCTGATGACGCCGACGCTCGTCGCCAAGCGTTTTCATCTCGAACCCGCACTCGCGCTGCAGGCCAATTCGGCTGCCACGCTCTGCCTGACCATCGGATGTATCGTTGCCGGATCGGTGGCCGGACGCATCGGCACCGCCCGCACGATCTTCGGTGGCTGCCTGCTGCTCGGCGCATCGTATTTTTTCATGATGACGCAGCTCGCCGTCGATCCGTCGTTGCTGCTGCCGCTCTACGCGGTATCCGGTTTCTTCGTCGGGGCGGTGGCGGCGATCCCGGTCGCCATGGTCAAGGCGTTTCCGCCGATCGTGCGTTTCTCGGGGATCTCATTCTCGTATAACGTCGCGTATGCGCTGTTCGGCGGCATGACGCCGGTGTTCGTCTCCGTGATGCTCAAATCGAACCCGCAGGCGGCCGAGATTTATGTGGGCGCACTGTGCATCGCGGGTGCACTGGCGGGTTTCGCGTTGCGCCCCGCGCGCTAGCCAGCGGCCGATACGGATGGCGATCCGGCCGCGGGTCATGCGCCTCTGTAGCTGGGCCGCACGTGTGCGCGAGCCGCGTCGCTGGTGCCGGCGTCCGCGCGGCGCGGTTTCGATCGAACGCGGATCGGGACGCTCGCCGTGCAGATGGCAACCTCGGCGAAGCAATGTTTCGTGATGCGAACCACGTAGATCCGGCGCCGCGGTTTGTGTTGTATCGGCAGGCGTGCGTGCTTACCTTTCGTATGGACCGATTCAATACCCTTTCATGGACGGGGCGCGGTCGGCGTGAAAATCTTCACTTCGGGGGCGTCGATGTCAAGGATCTGCAGGGCATTGTTGCCGGTCTGGGAGGCCGTGCACGAGGCGCAAGCCCTCGTGCGTACCGGCAAGGCCCCCCATGCGATGCAGCGCGCGGTCGGTGTGCTCGCCGGTCTCGCTGAACAACCGCTTCGCATGGCCACCGGTTCCATTCCGCGGCAGCGCAGCCCATTGTCCGCGCCAATTCGGCGCCCGCAGGGTTCGGGTACGGCGGTATCCGCGATCGCCGCGGTTCCGATTCGACGGCATCAGGCCGAAGCCGCCGCCGCGAGTCCGATGCTTGCGACCGCAGGACCGGCGTCGCCACCTGCCCTGATGCCGCCATCCCGCGATTCCGTCCTCGCACAGCTGCACACCGACCAGTCGCGGCCGCCGGTTCGCGCGCAGCGGCCGTTGTCGGCCGCGTTATCGCACGCAGTGCCTTCGCGAACCTTTACCGATTTGCGGCCACCCGCCACGCGCGCGGAAGAGCAGGCACAACTGCGCGCCGCGCTGGAGCAAAGCCGCACGGAAGCCTTTCTCAAGGACCTGCCTGCCGCCGACGCGCATTTCGACGCCGGCGCGGCGGCCGACGGCGCGCGCATCACCCGTTGGGACGATTTGCCCGCCGACATGCGGCGACTCTATTCGGGCGAGCTCGAGTACTACCAGGAGGCAGTCTCGACACGCATGACCTCACCTCACATCGAACGGGCGCTGAGGCGGGCAGGGATGCACGCCGTACCGAATGACGGCATCACGGACGGCGGCATCAACAACTGCTTTCTGATTTCGGTGCTGCAGCATGCGACCGGCAACTTCGAATCGTCGCATCCGGCGCGGGTCGATCAGTATCGCGATATCCTCGTGACGGCTCCGCATGCGCGTCTCGCCGCCAACGAAAAGGTCTCCGCCGGCAGCACAGCCGCACGGATGCTGGTCGATCTGATCAACGGTGATCCCGACGTGCAGCCGAAGCTGAAGGTCGAAGTGATATCGGAACTGAACGGCGTCGTCCACCGGGACCGCCTCGGGTCCGACGCGCGGGACGCGCGTACGGTCGTGATCTGGGATCGAGGCGGCCATTTCGAAGCCGTGACCGGACCGCACGACGGTCGGGACTGGCGTTGACGTAAAGCGGAGCGCGTCGCGACGCAGCCGGGGCTGCAGTTCTACACGTCCTACGGGTTGAACGGCAGTGTCGCGGGCAAGGGCGGGCCGGCTTACCGGCAGACCGACGCGTTCGCGCTGGAAGCCGAGCATTTTCCCGATTCGCCGAACCATCCGCCGTTCCCGATGACCGGGCTGAAGCCGGGGGAGACGCTGCATGAAGTGATGGTGTGGAAGGTCGGCGCGCGATGACGGCGTACAGGCGGAGTGCGACGCGGTACGTCAATGCGACGACACGAACACCGCATCCTCGAACGCCGCCGGAATCGCGAACTGCGCGCGCATGCGCTTCGTCTCCTGCGCGGGCGTCAGCCCGAACAGCCGCTTGAATTCCCGGCTGAACTGCGACGCGCTCGCATAGCCGACCGCATGGCCGGCCGCCTCCGCCGTCAGGTCCTGGCGCACCATCAACAGGCGTGCCTGATGCAGCCGCGTCGACTTCAGGTACTGCATTGGCGACACCTGCGTGATCGCCTTGAAGTGGCTGTGGAAGCTCGGCACGCTCATGCCGGCTTCCCCGGCCAGTTGCGTCACGTCGAGCGCTTGCGCGTAGCCGGCGTGGATCAGGCGCAGCGAACGGCCGATCCGGCCGAACTGGCCGCGCATCGCCAGCGCGTTCCTCATCGCGCTGCCCTGCGCGCCGGTGAGCACGCGGAAATACAGTTCGCGCAGCAATCCGGGGCCGAGCACCGCCGCTTCGAGCGGCCGATGCATTGCCTCGACGAAACGCAGCACGCTCGCCTGCATTGCGTCGTCCATCGGCGTCGACATCATGCTCCTCGGCGTCTGCACGGGTTCGGCGATGCCTTCGCGATCGATCCGCTCGGCCAGTTCGGCCGCCATCGGGAAATCGAGGTGCAGATACAGCGCGAGCAGCGGGTGCTCCGCCGTTGCGTCGGTTTCCATGCTGAACGGCACGGGCACCGACACGGCCAGATAGTGGGCCTCGTCGTACAGATAGCGCTCGCCGCCGAAATAGCCGCGCTTGCGGCCCTGGCACACGATCACGATGCCCGGGTCGTACAGGACCGGCGTGCGCGACAGCGCACGGTTCGAACGCAGGATACGCACGCTCGGCAGTGCGGCCAGGTTGTAGCCTTCGTCCGGCGCCAACGCGAGCAGCAACGCGATCAGGCGTTGGCGGCCGCGCGCGGGCAGCGACGGCGATCGAGCCGGGGAGGGCATGGCGCTCATAGTTTTGTGCAAGAAAATCAGCGGAATCGGGCTTATTCGGCGTAGTCCGTCAGACTAGTATGCACGCTTCGATCGACATTCGGGAGAAGCTCACATGGCATCCGGCAACATCATGCTCATCACCGGCGTCAGCAGCGGCTTCGGCCGCGCGCTCGCACAGGAGGCGCTGGCCGCGGGTCACACGGTGGTCGGCACCGTGAGAAGTGAAGCGGCCAGGCGGGCGTTCGAAGCGCTGTCCCCGCATGCGGCCATCGGGCGCGTGCTCGACGTGACCGACTTCGAACGCATCGACGGTGTCGTCGCGAACGTCGAGGCGAGCGTCGGCCCCGTCGGCGTGCTGGTGAACAATGCCGGCTACGGGCACGAAGGCATCATGGAGGAGTCGCCGCTGTCGGAGATGCGCCGGCAGTTCGACGTGAACATATTCGGCGCCGTCGCGATGATGAAGGCCGTCGTGCCGTTCATGCGCGAACGCCGGCGCGGCCGCATTCTGAACATCACGTCGATGGGCGGCCACATCACGATGCCCGGCATCGCGTATTACTGCGGCAGCAAGTTCGCGCTGGAAGGGATTTCCGGCACGCTCGGCCAGGAACTCGCGCCGTTCGGCATCGCGGTGACGGCCGTCGCGCCGGGCTCGTTCCGCACCGACTGGGCCGGCCGCTCGATGACGCGCACGCCGCGCTCGATCGCCGATTACGACGCGATCTTCGATCCGATCCGCCAGGCGCGCGAGGAGAAGAGCGGCCGGCAATTGGGCGATCCTGCCAAGGCCGCGCGCGCGATGCTCTCGGTCATGGCGGCGGACCATCCGCCGGCCCATCTGTTGCTCGGCAGCGACGCGCTTCGGCTCGTGCGCGCCAGATGGGCGGCGCTGGAAGAAGACCTGCGCGCGTGGGAGGCGGTGACCGTGTCGACGGACGGCTGACGCGCGGTCGCTTGCGCGCGGCAAGCTACGGTTCGTCGAGTTGCACGCGAGCGCGGTGAATCGTTGTTCGATCGAACGATCATGCCTCGGGACGCGAGCAAACCGCCTCGAGGTTGTGCCCGTCCGGACCGATGACGAAAGCGGCATAGTAGTTCGCGTGATACTGCGGGCGCAGGCCGGGTGCGCCGTTGTCCTGGCCGCCGGCTGCCAGCGCCGCACGGTGGAACGCGTCGACTTGCGCGCGCGTGTCGGCCGCGAAGGCGAGGTGAAGATGGGCCGGCTGCTCGTCGGTCTGGAACAGGCACAGCGTCGGCTTGCCCGGCGCGCCGAGTTCGACGCCGTAGGTCGGCACACCTTCGTCGAGGACCGCTACGCCGAGCGGTTCGAGTGCGCGGAGAAAGAACGCCTTGCTCGCGGCATAGTCGCTGACGCCGAATTTGACGTGGTCGAACATGAGGGTCCCTGGAGTGAGTGGGGCTGCACGACGGATCCGACGCGATATTGCCACACGTCGTCGTGGCCCGCCGGGCGCGATGCAGGTCGGCATGTAATCGGCGTCATGACACGGTCGCCGTTTTCCGCTACAACGGGAGGTGCTGCGTCGACCGACGCGGTGTGCCACCGCGCCGCAGTTCGTCACCGACACCCGCCCGGGCGATCGGCCGGCACGCGATGTTCACTGACCCAAAAGGAGCTTGCAGCCATGCCGTACATCACCACGAAAGACAACGTCGACATCTTCTACAAGGACTGGGGCCCGAAGGATGCACAGCCGATCATGTTCCACCATGGCTGGCCGCTGTCCTCCGACGACTGGGATGCCCAGATGCTGTTCTTCGTTCAGAAGGGCTACCGCGTGATCGCGCACGATCGCCGCGGTCACGGCCGGTCGACGCAGGTTTCCGACGGCCATGACATGGACCACTATGCGGCGGACGCGTTCGCGGTGGCCGAAGCGCTCGACCTGCGCAACGCGGTCCATGTCGGCCACTCGACCGGCGGCGGCGAAGTCGCGCGCTACGTGGCGCGGCACGGCGAGCCGGCCGGCCGCGTCGCGAAGGCGGTGCTGGTCAGCGCGGTGCCGCCGCTGATGCTGAAGACGGACGCGAACCCGGAAGGCCTGCCGCTCGACGTGTTTGATGGTTTCCGCAAGGCGCTCGCCGACAATCGCGGGCAGTTCTTCCTGGACGTGCCGTCGGGCCCGTTCTACGGCTTCAACCGGCCCGGCGCGGTGGTGCACCCGGGCGTGATCCAGAACTGGTGGCGCCAGGGCATGATCGGCAGCGCGAAGGCGCACTACGAAGGCATCAAGGCCTTCTCGGAAACGGACCAGACCGAAGACCTGCGGTCGATCTCGGTGCCGACGCTCGTGCTGCACGGCGAGGACGACCAGATCGTGCCGATCGCGGATTCCGCGCTGAAGTCGGTCAAGCTGCTGAAAAACGGCACGCTGAAGACGTATCCGGGTTATTCGCACGGGATGCTGACGATCAACGCGGACGTGCTGAACGCCGACCTGCTGGCTTTCGTGCAGGCGTAACGGTGCAACGGTAGCGGCGCATGCCCGCTTCGGCGGGCTGCGCCGCCATTGCGCGGGCGGGATTGCGGCCGCCGCGTTGCCGCCCGCTAGTCGTTGCGCAGGAACACGACGTAGCCGCGGAACCAAGGATTCGCCGCGAGGTACGGCGGTGCGTCCCACTCGCCGCCCTGGATCACGCCGATGCGAAACGGCAGTCGCAGCCGCGCGACGCGCGGCAGGTAGGCCGCATAGTCGGGGATCGTGCTGCGCCCCTGATAGGTCTGCACGACCACTTCGTCGACGATCCCCCGGAGCTGGTTGACCTGGTCGGTATCGATGCGGCTGCTCCAGTCGAGCAGCCCCGTGATGCTCAGCCGGCAATCGGCGGGCAGGGTCTCGCGCAGGGTGCGCAGGAATTCGAGGTAATCCTGCAGGTGGCGCGTGCGCGCGTCGAAGTCGATCTGGATGCCGGTGATCGTGCGGCCGGACGCGCGCCAGCGCTCGAGCTGCGCGAGCATGATCTGCGTGACGCGCGGCGTCCAGTGCAGCGTATGCGCACGATAGACGAGCCACACGCGAGCGTGCGGCGCGGGCGGCAGCGCGACGCCCTGCGCGATGACGCGCACCTGCGACTCGTCCCGCGGCGCGGCTTCGATCTGCCCCTGCAGCACGTAGACGGCGCGCGCGCCGCTGACGACCGGCTGCGGCTTCACGCCGGCCCACAGCCAGAACGCGTCGTATTGCGCGGGATCGACGGTGCCGGCCAGCGCGACGCGGCCGGCCAGCAGCAGCGCGAGACACGCGATGCGCTTCACGCGGCGCTCACCAGTAGTAGCGAAGCTTCTGCGCCCACGGGCTGCCCGGATAGGCGGTCTTCAGCGTGTCGAACCAGCGCTTGCGCGTGTTCTTCGGCACGTCCTTGCCGCCGCATTCGTTATAGCCGGCCGGCGCATGGCACTTGATCGCACGGTAGAGCGCGTACGCGCGGTCGTTCGGGTCTGCCTGCGCATCGGCGATCACGGTCACGTAGCTCGACATCCGCTCGTACGGCTTGCCCCCGAACTGCGACGGCGCGCCGCCGAGCGTCGGCGGCACGCGCGTGGCGGCCGCCGCCGACGCGTTGCGCACCCACGGCGGTACCGTGTCGTTTTCGAGGCCGGACGCGGGCGGATGAAGGCGCACGAAATCGGCGAGGCAGTTCAGCCCTTTCGGATCGCCGGGATGCTGCTGCAGCGCTGCGGCGAGGTCGCGCGCGGACGGGCACACGTAGCCGTCCTCGTTCCTGGCGCCGGATGCGACGAACGGTTTCAACGGATCGGCGGGCGCGCCGGACACCAGCGCGGTATCGGCGATGAACTCGGCGTAGTGCGAGCGCGTGAGTTCCTTGTACAGCAGCGTGTACAGCGCGGTGTCGCGCAGCGCGCCGCCGGTCGCCTGGTTTTGCGCCTGCGTGCGCAGCAGGTCCGCATCGGCCGTGCGCTGCAGCAGGACGGCCCGGATCGCGGCGTTCTGCACCAGCGAATCGTCGGCGAACACGTCGTTGACGCGCCCGGCCTGCTCCAGATTGATCGCGAGCGCGAGTTCCAGCGCCTCGCGCTGGAAGCGGAATTTCGCGAGCGGGATCAGGTCGCGCCACAGCTGGCGGGCCTTGTCGCCCTGGCCGCTATCCTCCAGCGCGAACGCGCGCAGCGCCTGCTGGCTCAGGCCGAAGTAGTCGAGCGGCACGGCGGGCGTCTGCGGCAGCAACGCGAGCGCGGCGTCCGGCTGGTGCCCGATCTGGACATGCCAGGTCGCGAGCAGGTAGTCGTGCAGCGCAGGCGCGTTCGCGAAGCGCGGTTTCTGCGCCTGCAGATCGTCCAGCGTCAGCGGCTTGCCGCGGCTCGAGTCGCTGCTGTCCGACGTGCGCATGCGCAGCAGGTCGACGGTCGCGAGCACGGTCGGCGACTGGATCTGGCGCGCGTCGAGTTCCGACCCGAACAGCAGCTTGCTGTCGAGTTCGTTCGCCAGTTGCATCAGCGGCACGTTCGACGTCGCCGGCGACCAGCGCGCGAGCGCGTGGCCGTAGAGGTCGGCCTGCTGCGCGATGTTCCCGCCGAGCCACGCGACCCGCCGCAACAGCCCCGTTGCGGAAACCGCATAGCGCCCCTGCGGATACACCTTCAGGTAGGTGCGAAACACGGTGTTCGCGGCGTCGAGCGACACCTTCGTCACGCGCGCGCGCGACGGCGTCGGGCTGTCGTTGTTGAATGCATTGGCCTGCGCGGCGTTCAGTTGCGCGCGCCCGGCCATATAGAGGCCGGTTTCCTTCAGCCACGGGTTCGTGCTGTGCGATGCGCTCGCGAAGGCCCGGGTCGCGGTGAGGAAGTCGGCGCGGTAGAACGCATTCGTGCCGTCGAGGTACGCGGCGAACTGCTGGCCGAGCGGCGACTTGACCGGCGGCTTCGTCCATGCGGCGCTCGCGCCGCCCGCGGCACAGGTCTTCTGCGCGATGTCGGTGCGCGCCGCGCGCAGGCGTACGGCTTCGTCGGCGGGAAGGCCGCCGGCGCCGCCCAGTGCGTCGTTGAATGCGTCCGCGCCCGAGTCCATGCTGCGGCAGATGCTGCCTTCGCCGTCGGCATACCGGTTCGACGGCGCGTCGGCATCCGATGCGCCGCCGGTCTTGTCGGGCTCCTTCTGGCCGATATGGATCCACCCGGAAAAATCCATCGGGAACGGCACGATGATCTGGTTGATCCGGTCTTTCGCCGGGATGGTCTTCGGGTCCGGAAACACCTGCGCGACCTTGCCGCTGTCGACCATCATCAGCATCGCGTTGATGCGCGTGTCGTTGGCGGGGCTCAGCATCGGCACGTTGCCGCACGAGTACGTGCTTTGCCGGAGCGTGGGCGGCACGTTGCAGCTGTCGTCCGAGCTGGCGCGGGCGGCGGGTTGGCAAAGCAGGCTGGCCGCCAGTGCGGCGAGCAGGTTTCGGTGCAGCGTCGGGTTTCTCGGCATTTTTTCTTGTGCTGGGGTGGGGCCGCGACGGCCGGGTCTCTCAGGGGGCATTTCGTCCCGGCGCGTATCGTACCTCACGAGCCGCGTCGGTAGCCGGCGCACGCAGGCCGGCCCGTCGCGCCGCTCGCCGGTCCGGCGAAACGGAAGTCCACTCAGTGCAGACGCAATGCCACCTTGAATCCGGCGTGCATGAATTAAGATGCAGCCGGCAGTGACGGACACCCGGCGATAGACGACATGCCGTCGTCTTCGCCGTCCGACGGGGGAGGTCTGCAGAAGGCGGCGTTCGCGTCGATCCGCCCGACGGAATCGATCGTGACGGGGGCGTGAAACGGCGCCGCTTTCCATGCCTGTTCAATAGTATTGCTAATCAATCGGCCGATCGACGTCATGCGTCGTTTCGGCGAACGGCAGACGAGCGCATGCCGGAAAAAGAAAACGAGAGGATTCCGATGAAACCCATTACATGGATGATCATGTCAGCCGCTCTCGCGCTGACCGCATGCGGCGGCGATGACGTCGCCACGACCGGCGGCGGGTCGTTGTCGACGCCGGGCAATCCCGGTGCGCCGTCCGGTACGACATCGCCCGGCGGCGGTTCGAGCGGCGGCCCGACGGGCGGCGGAACCGCGCAGCCGCAGGTCGGCTGGTCGACGGCCGTCGCGGTGGACGGCAAGGGACCGGAAGGCGACCCCAGCGTGACGATCGACGCGAGCGGCAATGCGCTCGCAACCTGGATGACCTACGGCCCGGCCGGCGCGAACGGCAACGAAATGTGGGGCGCGCGCCATGTCCCGGGCGCGGGCTGGGGAAGCGCGACGCGGCTCGACACGAGCGACGGTTCGCATTCGATGAACGGGCTGACCGGGGTTCAGCCGCAACTGGTCGGCAACGCGAGCGGACAGGCGGTCGCGTTCTGGACCGAATGGATGCCGGGCCCCAACACGTATGCGCTGTGGGCGCGCCCGTACAGCCCGGGTAGCGGATGGGGCGCGGCGTTCGAGCTGGCGCCGGACATGAGCGGGTCGTCCTATACAGCCGGGATCGACAGCCAGGGCAACGCGCTCGTCGCATGGACGCAGTCGATCAGCCTGCTCGATACGCGCATCGCATGGACGCGCTATACGCAGGCGGGGCAGTGGTCGCCGACGGCGCTGATCCAGATGCCGGTGCAGACCGGGCCGGGTGCGGTGACCGGCGATACCGACAACGTGAGGCCGATGATTTCGGTCCTGTCATCCGGCCGCGCGGTGCTCGCGTGGCGGCAGACCAACCACACGCAGTCGGCGCTGTGGACGGCCACGTACGACGCGACCAACGGCTGGACCGACGTCAACCAGGCCGTATCGAACACGAGCCTGTTCACGACGATCATCTCGCCGGTGGCCGGCATGGACGCGAAGGGCAACATCACGCTGGTCTGGGGGCAAATGGACGTGACGGGCGGGCAGATCCTCACGACCACGATGTCGCAACGCTACGTATCCGGCACCGGGTGGCAGCCCACGCAGCCCGTGGCGCCGGCGATCGCGGAGCCTACGGGATTCATCGCGACGCCGATGCTGACCGTCAACGAAAACGGCGTGGCCGCCGCGATGTGGGCGCAAGGCGGCGCCGTCCTGCAGGCGAGCGTGTCCGACGCCAGCGGCAACTGGGGGCCGCTGCAGCGGCTGACGGAACACCTGAACGGGGCGGCCGCGCAGTACCCGCCGCTGGTGATCGACGCGGCCGGCAATGTGACGGCCGCATGGCAGGACACGGGTTTGCCGGGCGGGTCGGCCGTCATCGCGGCCCGCTACCGGAACGGTGCGTGGAGCGCGTCGACGGTGGCGCCACAGAGCGCGTCGTGGCCGGCGCTGGCCGTCAACGCGGCGGGGTCGATGGCGCTCGTCTGGCAATCGTATGTCGCGAGTATCGGCAGCCAGCTGCAGTCCAGTTTTTACACCCCGGGCTCGTAATCGCGTGGCGCGGCAAACCGAAGGAGAATCGATGAAGAAGACCTTGCATTGCACCGTACGGACCGCGCTGGGCGCCGCGGTCGCCGGCCTCGTGCTGTCCGCGTGCGGCACGACGCAGATGAACATGGTCGACGTGCAGACGTCGACCGCGAAGACGCTCGGGCTTGCGTCGTCCGACGAGATCACCATCGCCAACGTGCAGTACGGCAGGAAGGACGGGCTGGGCGGCCAGAAGGTGAGTTACGACGCGACGACGGGCAAGGGACGGCGTTTCGGCTGTACGGTGTTCATGATTCCGGGGCTCACGCCGATCGATCGGCCGACGTACAACAACTGGGAATGCCATCCGCAACGCTGATGGCCGCGATCGCGACGACGCCCGCCGCAGGGCGCCGGTCGACCGCTTGTTGCGGACGATTTGCCGCGCCGGCCTTGTGCCGGCGCAATTTGGTCCGATAATCGACGAACCGATTCATCCCTTCCCGTCGGCTCGATAAAAAAACTGTCATGGATCATGCGGCATTCGTCCCTGTTTTCAAGTTTCGCACGACCGATTACCCCGAGCCGGACCGGTTCCACGTCTGGGTCAAGGACATGCTGTGCGACTACCGGCTGGACGACGCCGGCGGCCACGGCCCGTTCGACGCGGAAGCGACCGGTGCGGCGCTCGGCCCGCTGATCTTTTCGGGGCGGCGCTGGCAGTCGCGCGCGCCGACTTAGAAGCGCTAACACAATGAATTTTGGAGCTGTCGCCAGCAGATGATGCAGCAGGCGATTTTCATGAATGCCT